>NZ_RHJM01000008.1:0-3475 GCF_004212315.1 Escherichia sp. E10V5 | reverse complement strand
CCTTAAAGAAGCGTTCTTTGAAGTGCTCACACAGATTGTCTGATAGAAAGTGAAAAGCAAGGCGTCTTGCGAAGCAGACTGATACGTCCCCTTCGTCTAGAGGCCCAGGACACCGCCCTTTCACGGCGGTAACAGGGGTTCGAATCCCCTAGGGGACGCCACTTGCTGGTTTGTGAGTGAAAGTCGCCGACCTCTGTATCTCAAAACTCACTTACGAGTGATGTTTGAGATATTTGCTCTTTAAAAATCTGGATCAAGCTGAAAATTGAAACACTGAACAACGAAAGTTGTTCGTGAGTCTCTCAAATTTTCGCAACACGAAGATGAATCGCAAGAAACATCTTCGGGTTGTGAGGTTAAGCGACTAAGCGTACACGGTGGATGCCCTGGCAGTCAGAGGCGATGAAGGACGTGCTAATCTGCGATAAGCGTCGGTAAGGTGATATGAACCGTTATAACCGGCGATTTCCGAATGGGGAAACCCAGTGTGATTCGTCACACTATCATTAACTGAATCCATAGGTTAATGAGGCGAACCGGGGGAACTGAAACATCTAAGTACCCCGAGGAAAAGAAATCAACCGAGATTCCCCCAGTAGCGGCGAGCGAACGGGGAGCAGCCCAGAGCCTGAATCAGTGTGTGTGTTAGTGGAAGCGTCTGGAAAGGCGCGCGATACAGGGTGACAGCCCCGTACACAAAAATGCACATGCTGTGAGCTCGATGAGTAGGGCGGGACACGTGGTATCCTGTCTGAATATGGGGGGACCATCCTCCAAGGCTAAATACTCCTGACTGACCGATAGTGAACCAGTACCGTGAGGGAAAGGCGAAAAGAACCCCGGCGAGGGGAGTGAAAAAGAACCTGAAACCGTGTACGTACAAGCAGTGGGAGCCTCTTTATGGGGTGACTGCGTACCTTTTGTATAATGGGTCAGCGACTTATATTCTGTAGCAAGGTTAACCGAATAGGGGAGCCGAAGGGAAACCGAGTCTTAACTGGGCGTTAAGTTGCAGGGTATAGACCCGAAACCCGGTGATCTAGCCATGGGCAGGTTGAAGGTTGGGTAACACTAACTGGAGGACCGAACCGACTAATGTTGAAAAATTAGCGGATGACTTGTGGCTGGGGGTGAAAGGCCAATCAAACCGGGAGATAGCTGGTTCTCCCCGAAAGCTATTTAGGTAGCGCCTCGTGAATTCATCTCCGGGGGTAGAGCACTGTTTCGGCAAGGGGGTCATCCCGACTTACCAACCCGATGCAAACTGCGAATACCGGAGAATGTTATCACGGGAGACACACGGCGGGTGCTAACGTCCGTCGTGAAGAGGGAAACAACCCAGACCGCCAGCTAAGGTCCCAAAGTCATGGTTAAGTGGGAAACGATGTGGGAAGGCCCAGACAGCCAGGATGTTGGCTTAGAAGCAGCCATCATTTAAAGAAAGCGTAATAGCTCACTGGTCGAGTCGGCCTGCGCGGAAGATGTAACGGGGCTAAACCATGCACCGAAGCTGCGGCAGCGACACTATGTGTTGTTGGGTAGGGGAGCGTTCTGTAAGCCTGTGAAGGTGTGCTGTGAGGCATGCTGGAGGTATCAGAAGTGCGAATGCTGACATAAGTAACGATAAAGCGGGTGAAAAGCCCGCTCGCCGGAAGACCAAGGGTTCCTGTCCAACGTTAATCGGGGCAGGGTGAGTCGACCCCTAAGGCGAGGCCGAAAGGCGTAGTCGATGGGAAACAGGTTAATATTCCTGTACTTGGTGTTACTGCGAAGGGGGGACGGAGAAGGCTATGTTGGCCGGGCGACGGTTGTCCCGGTTTAAGCGTGTAGGCTGGTTTTCCAGGCAAATCCGGAAAATCAAGGCTGAGGCGTGATGACGAGGCACTACGGTGCTGAAGCGACAAATGCCCTGCTTCCAGGAAAAGCCTCTAAGCATCAGGTAACATCAAATCGTACCCCAAACCGACACAGGTGGTCAGGTAGAGAATACCAAGGCGCTTGAGAGAACTCGGGTGAAGGAACTAGGCAAAATGGTGCCGTAACTTCGGGAGAAGGCACGCTGATATGTAGGTGAAGCGACTTGCTCGTGGAGCTGAAATCAGTCGAAGATACCAGCTGGCTGCAACTGTTTATTAAAAACACAGCACTGTGCAAACACGAAAGTGGACGTATACGGTGTGACGCCTGCCCGGTGCCGGAAGGTTAATTGATGGGGTTAGCGCAAGCGAAGCTCTTGATCGAAGCCCCGGTAAACGGCGGCCGTAACTATAACGGTCCTAAGGTAGCGAAATTCCTTGTCGGGTAAGTTCCGACCTGCACGAATGGCGTAATGATGGCCAGGCTGTCTCCACCCGAGACTCAGTGAAATTGAACTCGCTGTGAAGATGCAGTGTACCCGCGGCAAGACGGAAAGACCCCGTGAACCTTTACTATAGCTTGACACTGAACATTGAGCCTTGATGTGTAGGATAGGTGGGAGGCTTTGAAGTGTGGACGCCAGTCTGCATGGAGCCGACCTTGAAATACCACCCTTTAATGTTTGATGTTCTAACGTAGACCCCTAATCGGGGTTGCGGACAGTGTCTGGTGGGTAGTTTGACTGGGGCGGTCTCCTCCTAAAGAGTAACGGAGGAGCACGAAGGTTGGCTAATCCTGGTCGGACATCAGGAGGTTAGTGCAATGGCATAAGCCAGCTTGACTGCGAGCGTGACGGCGCGAGCAGGTGCGAAAGCAGGTCATAGTGATCCGGTGGTTCTGAATGGAAGGGCCATCGCTCAACGGATAAAAGGTACTCCGGGGATAACAGGCTGATACCGCCCAAGAGTTCATATCGACGGCGGTGTTTGGCACCTCGATGTCGGCTCATCACATCCTGGGGCTGAAGTAGGTCCCAAGGGTATGGCTGTTCGCCATTTAAAGTGGTACGCGAGCTGGGTTTAGAACGTCGTGAGACAGTTCGGTCCCTATCTGCCGTGGGCGCTGGAGAACTGAGGGGGGCTGCTCCTAGTACGAGAGGACCGGAGTGGACGCATCACTGGTGTTCGGGTTGTCATGCCAATGGCACTGCCCGGTAGCTAAATGCGGAAGAGATAAGTGCTGAAAGCATCTAAGCACGAAACTTGCCCCGAGATGAGTTCTCCCTGACTCCTTGAGAGTCCTGAAGGAACGTTGAAGACGACGACGTTGATAGGCCGGGTGTGTAAGCGCAGCGATGCGTTGAGCTAACCGGTACTAATGAACCGTGAGGCTTAACCTTACAACGCCGAAGATGTTTTGGCGGATTGAGAGAAGATTTTCAGCCTGATACAGATTAAATTAACCGGCGATAAGCGGGTTAATAAAACAGAATTTGCCTGGCGGCCGTAGCGCGGTGGTCCCACCTGACCCCATGCCGAACTCAGAAGTGAAACGCCGTAGCGCCGATGGTAGTGTGGGGTCTCCCCATGCGAGAGTAGGGAACTGCCAGGCATCAAAT
>NZ_RHJM01000007.1:0-196227 GCF_004212315.1 Escherichia sp. E10V5 | reverse complement strand
CGCCGCCAGCTTGAGTACAAAGAGCTCTGGCGTGGCGGTCAGGTGCTTGCGGTTCCGCCAGCGTACACAAGCCAGCGTTGCGCGTGCTGTGGTCATACAGCGAAAGAAAATCGCCTGTCACAAAGTAAATTCAGATGCCAGGTATGTGGATATACAGCGAACGCCGATGTAAACGGCGCTCGTAACATTTTAGCGGCGGGGCACGCCGTTCTTGCCTGTGGAGGGATGGTGCAGTCAGGCCGCCCGTTGAAGCAGGAACCCACCGAAATGATTCAGGCGACAGGCTGAACGTAGCAGGGATCCTCGTCATTCAGGGCGTGGAGGATGTCAAGGCGAGGAATTATTGATCAGTGCACTGACCGGGCTGTCGAAGTGTGATTTCATGGCTTGAGTCGCCGTTTCGACATCTCTGGCACACACCGCGTCGCAGATTTTCTGGTGTAGTGTGATGATGTGATTGCCATACTCTTTTTGATCGCTTTGGGCGTTTAACCCCTCCTGGATGGATTGCCGCAACTGCTGATGTAATGCCTGCAATAACATCATAAAAAGCGGATTTTTTGAGGCAACGGCGAGTAACTGATGGAAGCGGATATCATGGGTGATAAAGCTTTCAACATCATCGAACTGTTCGCGGATTTTTGCCATTTCAGCCCGTAGGTTAGCAAAATCTTCCTCTTCGCCATTACGGGCAGCCGCTTCCACAACGCCCAACTCCAGCCAGCGGCGTACTTGAAGAATTTGCTCTGTTGTCACTTGTTCGGTCGCCAGGGCAAATCCAAACACCACGCGCAGCACTTCATCATCAAATTTTTTGATTCGTGGCACTTTACCGCTGTGCGTTTCCAGAATCCCCAGGGCGGCAAGTGAACGATAGGCCTCACGCACAATACCCCGACTGACGCCCAATTTCTGAATCAACTGAACTTCACTGGGAACAGGCATCCCCGGTGTCAATTTTTGTTCGGCGATCAGGTTAAGAATATGATTTTTGACCTGTGACGATAACGTTACGCTGGTCAATAACGCACTCTCACTCATTTTTACTCCTGTTGTACTTTTTCCTGGTCGGTAAAATCCAGAATACCGGGACTGTATCCTTCATATTTTCCTCCAGAACCCTTGATTATCAATAGACTACTGCGCCTGTGCGCCCGCCATGCAGTGCGAATCAAAGACATATTGCGTCAAAGCGTGGCGAAGAAATAGTAAATACCCAATTTTTTCGTGACGCCCATCGCAGTATTGTGCGCTTTTTCTCCTTACCCTGTAAACCTGTTAAACAGGATTATAGGTAAATATGATGTGGAAGAGTGATAACGAACTTTTTGCGTTGATGAAAACCCGGCTATTTACCGCCGTGGTTGGCGATATTCTCGACACGCTGGGCTATATGCACCAGTTTGTTTCTCCGGCAATCAAGCCGCTGGAGGTGAATATGGTGGTGGCAGGCCGGGCAATGCCGGTGCTGGAGTCCGACGTTTACGAAACCAAATCGACGTCGGGTAAGACGGCGATCGGCGAAAAACCGTTTGGCATCATGTTTGAAGCGCTGGATGCCCTCAAAGAGAATGATGTTTACATCACTACGGGCAGCTCTCTGCGCTATGCGTTATGGGGCGGGTTGATGTCTACCCGTGCCATGCATCTGAAAGCAGCAGGTGCGGTACTTGATGGTTACGCCCGTGACTCTGCTGAAATTCTTGAATTGAAATTTCCCACCTTTTGCCATGGCACTTACGCACAGGATCAAGGTCCGCGCGGCAAAGTTATCGATTTCGGCGTACCCATCGAATTTCACGGTGTGCGGGTGAATCCGGGCGATATCGTGTTTGGCGATCGTGATGGCTTGCTGATTATTCCTCAGACCGTTGAGAAAGAAGTTATTAGCCAGGCCCTGGAAAAAGTGGCAACTGAAAGTGAAGTGCGCAAAGCCATCAGTGATGGCATGAGCACGGTACAGGCCTTTGAAACCTTCGGCGTAATGTAAGGAGAGCAACGAATGAAGGCATTAACCATTGAGCAGGGAAGTCAGGCGCGATTTGTTGATATCCCCGAACCGGTCTGCGGGAAAGGAGAAGTGCTTATCAATGTTGAGCGTGTTGGGCTGTGTGGCTCTGACCTCAATACCTGGCGGGGGCTGAATCCGCTGGTTAATTATCCCTGTATTCCGGGGCATGAAATTGGCGGCACGGTGCTGGCAACTGGCGATATGGCGGGGGCGATCAAGCCTGGTGACCGGGTGGTCGTTCTGCCTTGCACTGAGTGTGGCGTGTGCAGCTCCTGTCTGAGCGGTCGTCCTAACGCCTGTAAGAACAACCAGACTCTCGGTGTACAGCGTCAGGGTGGGATGGCGCAACAACTGACGATGCCTGCACATAAGGTCATTGTTTGTAATGCCTTAAGTGTTGATGAGTTAGCGCTGGTAGAACCGCTGGCGGTGGGACTACATGCAGCCAGACGTGCGCAAATTAATGTGGGTGAATGGGTCGCAGTTATCGGTTGTGGGGTAATTGGCCTTGGCGCTATCGCTGCGGCATCCGCGATGGGCGCGCGCGTAATTGCTATCGATATTGATGATCGCAAGCAGAACATTGCCCAGGAGTGCGGCGCGCAACGTTTTCTTAATTCGCAGCAATGTGACGTGGCGGCAGAACTGGCGCTGTTAAATGACGGTCGCGGCCCGGAAGTGGTGATTGAAGCGGTGGGTAATCAACAAACCATTGAACAGGCTACAGGGCTGGTGGCGTTTAGCGGTCGTGTGGTTTATGTCGGTTACGCCAAACAACCAGTGAGTTATCAGAGTGCGCAGTTCCTGATGAAAGAACTGGATATCCGTGGTTCGCGCAATGCCACCGTGGCGGATTTTCGTGCCGTGCTGGCGTTGATGGTGTCCGGGCGTTATCCGGTCAGCAATCTGGTGAGCGCTCACTATCCGCTGGAACAGGCTGATCACGCTTTTAGCGACTGGGCAAGTGATCCCGGCGCGTATACCAAAATCCTCATTGACCTTTAAGGAGCGACACCATGAATGCTTTTTCTTTACATAACAAAACAGCGCTGATTACAGGGGCGGCCAGTGGACTGGGGCTGGCAATGGCCAAATGCATGATAGTCAGCGGGGCGAAGGTCATTATTGCTGACATGAACAGCGAGCTGGCAAAAGCTACTGCCGGAACATTGGGGTCGCAGGCCAGTTGGATACAAATGGATGTCGGGGATACCGCAGCCGCGCAGGAAAAAGTTGATGCGCTTATTAGCGAACACGGGGCTATCGATATCCTGGTCAATAACGCAGGCAATCACTGTAAAAAACCGATTGAAGAGATGAGCGTCAGTGATTTTGAGTCAGTGCTCGACGTTCACGTGGTCGGTGCATTTGCGTTAACCAAAGCCCTTGTGCCGCATATGAAACAACGCGGTCAAGGTTGTGTTCTGTTTACCGCCTCTATGACCTCATTTCTTGGGCAGCCTCTGGTTACTGGCTACAGCGCTGCGAAGTCAGCCTATCTCGGCATGATTCGCGGTATGACCACGGAGCTTGCCGGACACGGGATTCGCGTCAATGGCATTGCGCCTGGTTGGATCGATACACCAATGTTGCGTAAGGCCATTGAAGGCGATGACGAACGCCGTAACAAAATCCTTGGTCGTACACCGATGAAAAAATTCGGTAAGCCGGAAGATATCGGTTGGGCAGCGGTTTACCTGGCTTCAGACGCAGCGGCATTTGTCAGTGGTCAGGTGCTGGTGGTCGATGGCGGCGCATTGATCGGCTTCTGATGTACGGAGGAATTATGCGCAAACGTGCGTTAAAGCGACATGCCAAAGATAACTGTGTAGTCGCGCTGAATGACATCGCCAGTGGCGATATTGTCTGGTGGGATGAGGGGGAAATGGTGGCCTGTAGTTCCGTTACCCTGGGTCACAAACTGGCCTGCGAAGCGCTGAACAATGGTGATTCGATTCTGAAATATGGCGCCATTATCGGACATGCCACTCGTGATATTGCCATGGGTGAACATGTGCATTCCCATAATCTTGCCAGCAATGCCATCGCCATTTTTCATCATGATGATGCCGGCTATCAGCCAGAGGAAAAAGCATAATGGAAGGTTATGTACGGCAAAATGGCCGACCGGGTATTCGTAATACTGTGCAGGTAATCTTTATGGTGGAGTGTGCCAGCCACGTCGCTAAAAAGATTGCCGAGGGATTTCCTTGTCACGATGTGCAGTATTTTGGTTTTTCAGGTTGTTATCCCAGCGATTACGGCTATCGGCTGGTGAAAAATCTGGCGACGCATAGCAACGTTGGCGGCGTACTGATTATTTCGCTGGGATGCGAGAGTTTCGATCGCCGTCGGCTGGAGCAAGAAGTTCGCGAAAGCGGGCGACCGTGTCATACGCTGGTGATTCAGGAAAATAAAGGTACGACCAACACCATTACTCAGGGTAAGCAGTTGGTCGCTGAAATGCTGGAACAGCTTGCGGATACACCGCGTTGTACTCTGAACTGGAGCGACCTGGTGGTTGGCACTATCTGCGGTGGTTCCGATGGCACCAGTGGTATCACGGGCAATCCGGCAGTAGGGCGTGCCTTTGACCAGTTGCTGGAGAAAGGGGCTACCTGCATTTTTGAAGAAAGCGGTGAGTTGCTTGGTTGTGAGCAACATATGATGTCGCGAGCGGGCAGTCCGCAGGCACGTGATGCCATCGAAGCGGCAATGACAAAAGCAGAGCGTTATTACAGTTTGATGGGGCTGGGGAGTTTTTCCAATGGTAATGCCGAAGGTGGCTTAACCACGCAGGAAGAAAAATCCCTCGGGGCATATACCAAATCGGGTGATGCGCATATTGCTGGTGTTATTTTACCGACACAACAAACACCTTTTCCCGGACTTTGGTTGATGGACGTTGTGCCTGATGGTGAGCCACGTTTTGGTTATCCGAATATTAATGACTCATCAGAAGCGCTGGAACTTATCGCCTCTGGCTGTCATATGGTGTTATTTACCACGGGGCGCGGTTCGGTTATTGGTTCTGTGATCGCACCGATTATTAAAGTGTGTAATAACCCGCAGACGTGGGAGCATTTATCTGACGATATGGACGTAAATGCCGGACGAGTTATTAGCGAAGGCGCAACGCTCGACGACATTGCGGGCGATATTATGCAGGTGATTGAAAATGTCTCCAACGGTCAACATTGTGCCGCAGAACGACTGGAACATCAGGAGTTTGTTTTAACGTATAAAGCATTTGATTACAACAAAAACGCAGTCTGTCGGGCAGATCCCCGTTAATCAATAAAGCTCTCACAGGTAATAATAATGAAGAAATTACTGACGTCATTTTTATTTCTTTTCGCTATATTAAGTCCGATGCTGAATGCCGCACCGGTAACTATCAAAATCGCCTATGAAAGTAACCCTGGCGAACCCGCGGATACAGTAGTGAAGTACTGGGCAGATCTTGTGAAGAAAAAAAGCAATGGAGATATTGTTTTCGAGCTTTACCCAAGTTCACAGTTAGGTTCTAAACAAGATATTACAGAGCAAGCGTTGATGGGGATGAATATTATCACCATCAGTGATGTTGGTTTTTTAACTGACTATGATGCAGACCTGGGAATATTATTTGGGCCTTATTTAACCGACGATCCGCAGAAACTGTTTGCGATTTATGCCAGCGACTGGTTTAAACAGAAAGAACAAAAGCTGCGGGAAAAAGGTGTGCATATTGTCATGAGCAACTATCTGTACGGTACCCGGCAGATCATTGCTAAAAAACCAATTCGTACACCGGAAGACCTGAAAGGAATGAAGATTCGCGTACCGAATAACGTCATGCAGATTAAGGCCATTGAAGCAATGGGCGCAACGCCAACGCCGATGCCGCTGGGAGACGTTTATCCGGCGCTGACTCAGGGAATGATCGATGGTGTGGAAAACCCGGTTTCTGTTCTGTATGGGCAAAAACTGCATGAGCAGGCGAAATATCTGTCAATGGTGAACTATCTGACCAACACATCATTATGGTTGGGTGGAGAAGCGTTTTTCAGTACCCTGACACCTGCGCAGTTAGATATTATTCACCAGACAGCGTATGAAGCTGGTTTATATAGCCAGAAAATTACCACCGAGCAGGACGCTGCAATGTTGAAAACCATGCAGGAGCAGGGCGTGGAAATCATCTATCCTGACGTGGCTCCTTTCAAAGAAAAAGCCTTAAAAGTGTACCAACAATTCCCGGAATGGACCCCGGGGTTATATGACACTATTCAGCAACAGCTGAAATAACTTCATGGCACAAGGACAGGTCGGTGTTTCGGCACCGACCGTTAAGAGCAGAGGTGTGTATGCGTCTTTTAGGGAAAGTAATTGAAGTTGCCGCAGTATTAACGCTCTTTTTATTAGTGATAATAACCATTGGCGCGGTAATCATGCGCTACGTATTTAATATGCCATTACAATGGACAGAAGAAATCTCCGGGTTATTAATGGTTTGGGTGGTGATGTTCGGTGCCGTTGTTGCTGAAAGAGATAATACTCATTTGTCTATTCCATTTTTAGCTGATGCACTTACACCTCGCTGGCAACGCGTATTAACCTTATTTGTCTCTCTGATATCTATTATTTTGCTGGTTGTTATGGCCTGGTCTGCATGGAAATTAGCTGCCGGGACAGCGTTTAAAACAACACAAATATTAAAAATATCCTGGTTCTGGATCGATATTGCCGTCACGGTTGGCGCTATCGGCATTGCCTGTTTTACCGCCTTACACCTGATAAAGAAAACACCCAACAAGGAAGGTGAATAATGACCGCATTGAGTGAATTACTGGCGGGAAGTTGGCTGGATAACTGGCTGATGATCATTCCGCTGATGTTCATCTGTTTATTTATTAATATGCCGGTATGGCTGGCGATGTTTTGCGGCATTCTGACCTACTTCCTTTGCTATTCAAACGTACCGTTAATGGTGGCAATTCAGCGTTTGATTGCCACGACGCAAACTCCTTCGCTGTTAGCTATTCCGTTTTTTATCTTATTAGGTACGCTAATGAGCTATACCGGTATTGCCGCGCGTATTTTGCAAATTGCCAACGTGTTGGTTGGTAGAATGCGCGGTGGCCTGGGCGGGGCTAACATTCTGGTGAGTACCATGATGGGCGGCGTCAGTGCTTCTAACCTGGCGGATGCTGCGATGTTGTCGCGCATGATGGTGCCGGAAATGGAACAGAAAGGTTATTCCCGTGGCTTTGCCGCTGCGATAACTGCCAGCGGCTCGCTGATCACGCCTATTATCCCACCGGGTATTGCTCTGATCCTTTACGGACTGGTGGCGGATGTCTCCATCGGTTCCATGTTTATGGCCGGGATCCTTCCGGGACTGCTGTGCGCCGCGATGTTGATTGTCACCGTCTGGCTGGTGGCTATTCGTCGCGATTTAAAGCCTTCCAGCGAACACTGGCCAAAACCGAAAGAAGTGTCGGTGGCTCTGGTGCAGGCCTGGCCAGCACTGTTTTTAATCGTTGCGGTTATCGGCGGCATTCGGGCAAATATCTTCACGCCAACGGAAGCCGGAGCAGTGGCGGTATTGTTGGTGATATTTATTGGTTTTGTCATTTATCGCGAACTGAAAATCAGCCATGTATTTACTGCGCTCTCTGAGACGGCGCGTTCCACGGCTTCAGTCATGTTAATCATTATGGCGAGTGCCGCGCTGGGCTGGATATTTTCCCTTGAGCGGGCCGGTATAACAGTTGCGGAGTTTGTGACCTCTCTGACCGATAATAAATACGTCTTTTTATTGATTATTAATCTATTGCTGCTGGTGCTTGGCATGTTCCTTGAAGGCAGCGCCATCCTGCTGATATTAGTGCCGTTGCTCAAACCTGTGGTGGCGCATTTTGGCATTGATCCGGTGCATTTTGGCATCATCATGATCCTCAACTTATCGTTAGGAACGTTATCACCGCCTGTCGGAACGGTGATGCTGCTGGTGTGTAATACCGTACAGGTTTCAGTCGGACAATTTATACGAGAAGCGGTGCCACTACTGATAAGTCTGATTTTACTTCTGTTGGTCATTACCTATATTCCGATAATATCTTTGCTGCTGGTCTAAACAATAAATGTAATACCCTTTGATTGAGTATGACCCCCGTGATTTTTTCGGGGGTATTTTACCAGGAGGCTTTTGCATTATTTTTTCTATGGTCAACCGATGGGGTGTTTTTTAAAATAATTTAGAGTATATTCTGGTTAGAAAACGTTCTGACCAGAAGGCCAGAACGTTGATAACAATATAACGACAGTGATACACACAACGTTCTATCCGCGTGAATAGAATTTAGTTGTAGTTAATTTTGAACAGCACCACGGTATCAAAGGGGCCGGGCTCAATGGGGGTGCCGCTTATAGATGACAGTTCTGCCGTATAGGTTTTTTCATAGACCAGCATGTCGCTGGTAAAGTCGGCGTATTCAGAATATTTATTGAATGTATAGGGTGAAGAATTTTCATCCAGCACACGTAGCCGCAATCCATTCCCCACGAGCAGCGCCTGATCGCCTTCCACCAATGTTTCTTCGGTATAAAACGAAGAACTGACTTTGAAGCCATCGGTGCATTCACCATTTTGGGTTTTGGTCGTTTTGATGGAAAACGTTTTTGTTATATTGTGACGGCGAATATCCAGCACGTTAAATTTGCCAAAATCGATGACCTGATTATCAGGGGTAATGGCGAAGTCGACACTGCAGTCAAGAACGCGAATATTTTCCAGCCCATAGATGTGATATTTCAGGTTCTTGGCCGAGGGATCTTCGTTGACGCTGCCAGCGCCATCAAATTGTACGATAGTGTAATCGCTAAGGGTGCTTTGGTAATCGTGCGGCGGCATTTCGCGTAGTTTGACGTACAGTCGCATACGTGCCATAAATGTTCGCGATTTACGGATATTTGCAGGATCACCAGAGCAAATTTTATTTTGCCATCCCATAGCGATAATTTGCTCTGGCGTATACATGTCAATTTTTTTACTGTCGATGCATTGGTTAGTATCGATACGGCTTTTTCCGAGGCTGGCGTCATAATCAGCGCCGTTATAGGTTACACCGAGTTGATAGTAGCGATCCTGCATACCGGGGTAGGGGTTTACCCACGCGTATACATGCTCACTTTCGAAATCACCGTTGGTATTGTTATCACAATAGACGGGGATTTTAATATCATCGGATTCCCAGATTTTATCTCCCGTTTTGGCGTTAGCCGGGACGGCGAATGGCATAATCGTTTCTGCTTTTTCCACCGAGCCGCCTGAGGCGCCAAAATAACAGTCCAGCGCCAACGCGTTTTTTAAGGGCAGAAATAACAAACAGGCAATGAGTAACAGTCCTTTGCTTATACTCATTGTTTATCCTCCACCACGCGCTGCATTTTGCATGGCCCCTGACAGTTGAGCGTCGTCATACGCAACGCGCCATAGTCATCCATATAACCAAGATAAAACTGGTTGCCGTTATAGTTACCCGTACTGGCGATTGCCGAAGCAAAAGGCGCTATGAGCGTACTTTTAAAGCCGGGCAGAATGCCTTTTTTATCGCGGCCAAGATAGGCGATGGTCAGGTAATAAGGGGTCGGGTTTTTCAGGGTAAGCTGATTATTCTGCTGGCTGACCTGTAACTGTAATTCCACATGCTCGCCCGATTTTTTGCGTAATCCGGCGGGCCGCCAGAACAACTTTATACGGCTCTGGATAGCAACTTGAAGAATGGCATGACCGGTTGCTTTTTCCGGAGCGGGGGGGATCTCGCGCAGATTATAGTAAAACAGCGACTCACGATCGGTCGGCAATTGGCTGGTTGAAGATTGCTTGACGATACGCGCCTGCGAGGTCGCTTTCGCTTCCAGACGTTGGATTGGCGGCAAGGCTACGAGGAAATCATCGCTTTTATCCCCTTTGTCATTTTCTATCCATGAGTATGCGAGATAGGGAAGTTTATCGCTGCGATTTTCTATCCGCAGGCTGGTCGCTTTATCTTTGGCGTTAAACACGATGCGAGTGCGATCGGGCTGTAACGCAGCATGGCTGCATAAGCTCACGATCAGCAGAATAAGGGGCATTCCTTTAAAAATTGTCATTGTCTTTTCCTTAATTAATGACAGGGGAGAATCAGACGTTTACTCATATCTTCCAGGTGCTGAGGAAGCTGAATTAAACAACGCTGTTTATCACCCCAAAGTATTGTGAATCGCTGACTTTCACCCACACCACTTAACCAGGCGTGGCCATCTTCCCCCACCATTCCGATGCTGATTCCGCTTCCTTCTTGCCGGATATCGGCGCCGAGTGGTGGGAAATGACCGCTGGAGTCGCGGATGATGACGTTGACATCTTTTCCAGAACGTGAAGCCAGCGCTTTATAGCCGATCGCACCTTCCGTCCAGGTTTCTTTGACCACGTTTTCGGATACCGTGACGCCGTTGGGCAAGTCGTTCATATTGACCGCGACAGTCGAGGGTTGGTAACTGGAGACAAACGGTACGACCGCAATGCCAAAGCGGTTGGTGTAGTCGAGATTACCCTGAATCGGAATGTCGGCTACACCGTCTGTACTAACCATAAGACGAGGTTCGTTGGTGGAGCTACGGCGATGAAACGCAGCGCCATAGCGTGTAGCAGTAAAGGAGCCACTCCAGCTGGTGCTGGCAGAGCTGTAATCATTAGCGGCGTACGTGCCAGACAGATCCCACTCGCCCGCAGAACTAAGATGCTGATAATTGCCGCTAACCTGTGCGCCATTGTCAGGGCGGTCAGATTGCAGGCCGGTCGATATTCCCCAACTGTTACGGTCATCCAGGGTATCGTTCCACGACATGCGGTGCGAGGTACTATTTTTACTGTCCTGCATGTCATAACCAATGCGGCCACCGTCACCAATAGGCAATGAAATGGACAGGTAAATCTGGTTATCACGAGCTTTGTCTTCGTAATGTGTGGTGTTAAATGAGGTTGAGACGGAAATATCTTTCCAGTCACCGATATCAACGTTAAAGCCAGCGGTAATATTGGCGGTTGTGGAGGACTCCGCATTCCACCAGGTTTGACGCAACACGTTGACGTACAGGTTGAGATTCAGCGGCGTAATGGGTTGCCCGGCGGAAAGGCTGATTGTCCTTTTTTCATCCTGAGCATCAGCGTCATTGTATTTATGATCGATATAATTGGCGTAGCTATGGAAATGGCGGTCGGAGAAACGATATGCCGCTATCGAAAGAAGACTGTCGGTGGCATCTATCCGTTTACTGTAGTTGAAGCGATAACTGTAACCTTTCTCGTCCGGTTGATTATCAAAACGACTTTTAGCCCAGGTGACGTCGAAGGAGAGCGCCCCCAGCCACAGCATATTTTGCCCTATACCCAGCGCGCCAGAATGATAATCGTCCCCGGCTAGAATCAACCCGCCATACAGTGAAGTATTGGAGAGCACCCCCCAAGAAGCTTCATTACTTAAAAACGTTTCGTTTTCAGTATGATGAGACAACGAAGGACGCGGACGACCCGCTGCAAGTTTATAACGCACCTGCCCCTGGCGGGTCAGAAAAGGCGTTGATGCTGCGGATACCTGGAAATTATTAACCCGACCATCTTCCTCCGTCACTTTGACATCCAGTGTGCCTTGAACTGACTGATTCAGGTCATCAATGATAAACGGGCCAGGCGGGACTTTTTTCTGATAAATGACGCGTCCGGTATGGCTTATGGTGACGGTAGCGTTAGTTTGCGCCACACCGCTAATTTGCGGTGCGTATCCGCGTAATTCCCAGGGAAGCATTCGGTCATCGCTGGTCAGGGCGGCACCGGTATACGAAAAACCGTCAAAAATATTGGAGCTGAGATCGGTTTCGCCAAGCGTTAATCTGGAGCCTTGTTGTGGTAGCGGGCGAAACAGATAGGTTCGGGAAATGGCCCCGGATTGATTATGCACATCACCATTGTCGGACTGGTTGAGCTGGTAATCGCTACGCAAACGCCATGCTCCGGCGTTAATACCCGTTGTACCGTAAGCATTCAGATTGGTATTACTGCTCCCTTCCTGCGGACGATAAGTGCTGGCAAACAGGTTGTAGTCCAGCAAGATACCCGAAACTCCGGCATCCCATGTTTCAGGCGGCGCCCAGTTGTCTGAATGCCATGCCAGCCAGGCTTGTGGAATCGTGATATTAAGTTGTTGGTTGGTCTGATCAAACGTAAAGACGATTTCCGGCAGGCCGCTAAAATCAAAACACTGATTAACCTGCGGCAATGTCTGGCGGATTTTTTCTTTAAGGCCAAATTTACTCAACAGGGAATCATTGATACAGGGAATTGTTTTGTCGTTGGCTTTTTGCCAGTGAATAGATTGCCCACTGCTGATTTGAATATTATTAACAACGACGCTAACAAAATAATCACCGGGGACGATAGCGCCTTTTTCATTGAGCAGAGAAATATCAACGCTATCGCGCATCGATTTATCAAGGACGTTAAGGTTAAACTCCACTGCCAATGCAGAGGGGATAGCCATTGTCAGGCAGGATAAAACAGAAACTCGGTAAATATTCACGGCATCCATACCTGATAAATATTTGAAGAAAGGCGGCTAACTTGCCGCCGTAATACGTCGCTGTCATATGTATAGATTAATCAATGACGACGCGGTGATTATTTATAATCCAGCACATAGGTCGCGTTGGCAGTGACTTCACCCGCCGTCACGGGAGTGCCGTTATCAATCTGCTCCATCCAGGCGAAGAAGTTTAGTGTTTGTTCTGTGGCTGTTGGTTCCAGCCCAATATCTGGACTTTCTGAACCCAGAGTGATGTTGGACTGGTCTTTGTTCATTAAGCGCACGCCAACACCAGTGGCTTCACCAGCGCTGGTGTTACTGAGCATTGGTGAGGCTCCCGTGGTTTTCGCCGAACTGTCAAAGGTTACTGAGACTTTTGATACTACGGAACCAGAACCGTTATCGGAATTTGGCAGGTCACAGTTAACTAAATGAATATCGACAGGCGTTAATGCACTGTGATGATCCTGGTTGATGCGGGTCTTGGTCACCTCACCAAGATTTACTTGTTTATCAATGTCTTCTTGCTTAATTTCACAAGGCGCTTCAATAACTTCACCTTTAAAGTGAATTTCACCAGAGCCTTCATTTGCAGCATAAACAGGGGCTGAAATTAACAGAGATACGGCCAGCGCCGCCAGTGTTTTTTGTCCTTTAAACATAACGGAGTCCTTTAAGGAAATAGAAAAAGTATAGCGGTACCAGAATAACTTACTTGAATATCAAATGTTTTTAGTTTTACTTAAAAACATTGTTAACTGTATTAAACACAAGGCCAATTAATTGATGCGGTGAATTAATTGCTTAATGAAAAGGATGCAGGGTTATTAGATATTTTCCTCATTTTCATGAGGTTAAAAATGTTGCTATCTGGAGAGGGTAATAAAAAACCATTAAATTGCTCATAAAATGAGCTGTGTTATTTTTTTACAATATCTATGTTGGTCCGATAATGGATTTTATCTTTACAATTTTTTGTGTTTAGGCAAATAAAAATAACCCGCCATAGAAAAGACGGGTTAGAAGGATTTACTGTCAGGCAATCAATGGTTAACGCTTGATGTCGCTTTTAAAGTCGCGTTTTTCGTAACCAGTGTAAAGCTGACGCGGACGGGCAATCTTCATGCCGTCACTATGCATTTCGCTCCAGTGAGCGATCCAGCCAACGGTACGGGCCATGGCGAAGATGACGGTGAACATGGAAGACGGAATGCCCATCGCTTTCAGGATGATACCAGAGTAGAAATCGACGTTCGGGTACAGTTTCTTCTCGATAAAGTACGGGTCGTTCAGCGCGATGTTTTCCAGCTCCATGGCCACTTCCAGCAGGTCATCTTTGGTACCCAGCTCTTTCAGCACTTCATGGCAGGTTTCACGCATTACAGTCGCGCGCGGGTCGTAGTTTTTGTACACACGGTGACCGAAGCCCATCAGACGGAAAGAGTCATTTTTGTCTTTCGCACGACGAACAAATTCCGGAATGTGTTTAACCGAGCTGATTTCTTCCAGCATTTTCAGTGCAGCTTCGTTGGCGCCGCCGTGTGCTGGTCCCCACAGAGAAGCAATACCTGCCGCGATACAGGCAAACGGGTTTGCGCCCGAAGAACCTGCGGTACGTACGGTAGAAGTAGAGGCGTTTTGTTCGTGGTCCGCATGCAGGATCAGAATACGGTCCATCGCGCGTTCCAGAATCGGATTGACTTCATACGGTTCGCACGGCGTGGAGAACATCATGTGCAGGAAGTTTCCAGCGTAGGAGAGGTCATTACGCGGGTAAACAAACGGCTGCCCGATGGAATATTTGTAGCACATTGCTGCCATGGTCGGCATTTTCGACAACAGGCGGAACGCGGCGATTTCACGATGGCGCGGGTTATTGACGTCCAGAGAGTCATGATAAAACGCCGCCAGCGCACCAGTAATACCGCACATTACCGCCATCGGATGCGAGTCGCGACGGAAAGCGTGGAACAGACGGGTAATCTGCTCGTGGATCATGGTATGACGGGTCACCGTCGTTTTGAACTCGTCATACTGTTCCTGGGTTGGTTTTTCACCATTCAACAGGATGTAGCAAACTTCCAGGTAGTTAGAATCGGTTGCCAGCTGATCGATCGGGAAGCCACGATGCAGCAAAATACCTTCATCACCATCAATAAAAGTAATTTTAGATTCGCAGGATGCTGTTGAAGTGAAACCAGGGTCAAAGGTGAATACGCCTTTTGAACCAAGCGTACGGATATCGATAACATCTTGACCTAGCGTGCCTTTCAGCACATCCAGTTCAACAGCTGTGTTCCCATTGAGGGTGAGTTTTGCTTTTGTATCAGCCATTTAAGGTCTCCTTAGCGCCTTATTGCATAAGACTGCCGGAACTTAAATTTGCCTTCGCACATCAACCTGGCTTTACCCGTTTGTTATTTGGCTCGCCGCTCTGTGGAAGAGAGGAAACCTGGGTACAGAGCTCTGGGCGCTTGCAGGTAAAGAATTCATTGATGACGAATAAACGGCGAATCAAGCACTTAGCAATCCGAATTATTAAACCTGTCTATCACTAATAACTGTCTCGAATGGATTGGTCAATACTTCTACACTGTTACATAAGTTAATCTTCGGTGAAATAGTGACCCCATAACTTTTACGCATTATATGCTTTTCCTGGTAATGTTTGTAACAACTTTGTTGAATGATTGTCAAATGCGATGGTTAAAAATTAAATAAATGTTGTTATCGTGACCCAGATCACTGTTCCGGATAAAACCAGACAAACTATATGTAGGTTAATTGTAATGATTTTGTGAACAGCCTATACTGCCGCCAGGTCTCCGGAACACCCTGCAATCCCGAGCCACCCAGCGTTGTAACGTGTCGTTTTCGCATCTGGAAGCAGTGTTTTGCATGACGCGCAGTTATAGAAAGGACGCTGTCTGACCCGCAAGCAGACCGGAGGAAGGAAATCCCGACGTCTCCAGGTAACAGAAAGTTATCCTCTGTACCCGTAGTCCCCAGGGAATAATAAGAACAGCAT
The DNA here is from genome assembly GCF_004212315.1 of Escherichia sp. E10V5. Classification (NCBI taxonomy): domain Bacteria; kingdom Pseudomonadati; phylum Pseudomonadota; class Gammaproteobacteria; order Enterobacterales; family Enterobacteriaceae; genus Escherichia; species Escherichia sp. E10V5. Next base: position 180,581 of record NZ_RHJM01000007.1, on the reverse strand, counting down.
GTGGGCGTTATTCATGATAAGAAATGTGAAAAAACAAAGACCTGTTAATCTGGACCTACAGACCATCCGGTTCCCCATCACGGCGATAGCGTCCATTCTTCATCGCGTTTCCGGTGTGATTACGTTTGTTGCAGTGGGCATCCTGCTGTGGCTTCTGGGTACCAGCCTCTCTTCCCCTGAAGGTTTCGAGCAAGCTTCCGCCATTATGGGCAGCTTCTTCGTGAAATTTATCATGTGGGGCATCCTTACCGCTCTGGCATATCACGTCGTCGTAGGTATTCGCCACATGATGATGGATTTTGGCTATCTGGAAGAAACATTCGAAGCGGGTAAACGCTCTGCCAAAATCTCCTTTGTCATTACTGTCGTGCTTTCAATTCTTGCAGGAGTCCTCGTATGGTAAGCAACGCCTCCGCATTAGGACGCAATGGCGTACATGATTTCATCCTCGTTCGCGCTACTGCTATCGTCCTGACGCTTTACATCATTTATATGGTCGGTTTTTTTGCTATCAGTGGCGAACTGACATATGACGTCTGGATTGGTTTCTTTGCCTCTGCGTTCACTAAAGTCTTCACTCTGCTGGCACTGTTTTCCATTTTGATCCATGCCTGGATCGGCATGTGGCAGGTGTTGACCGACTACGTTAAACCACTGGCCTTGCGCCTGATTCTGCAACTGGTGATTGTCGTTGCACTGGTGGTTTACGTGATTTATGGATTCGTTGTGGTGTGGGGTGTGTGATGAAATTGCCAGTCAGAGAATTTGATGCAGTTGTGATTGGTGCCGGAGGCGCAGGTATGCGCGCGGCGCTACAAATTTCCCAGAGCGGCCAGACCTGTGCGCTGCTCTCTAAAGTTTTCCCGACCCGTTCCCATACCGTGTCTGCGCAGGGCGGTATTACCGTGGCGCTGGGTAATACCCATGAAGATAACTGGGAATGGCATATGTACGACACCGTAAAAGGGTCGGACTATATCGGTGACCAGGACGCGATTGAATATATGTGTAAAACCGGGCCGGAAGCGATTCTGGAACTGGAACATATGGGCTTGCCGTTCTCGCGCCTTGATGATGGTCGTATCTATCAACGTCCGTTTGGCGGTCAGTCGAAAAACTTCGGCGGCGAGCAGGCGGCACGTACTGCGGCGGCTGCCGACCGTACTGGTCACGCACTGCTGCACACGCTTTATCAGCAGAACCTGAAAAACCACACCACTATTTTCTCCGAATGGTATGCGCTGGATCTGGTGAAAAACGCCGATGGCGCGGTGGTTGGTTGTACCGCACTGTGTATCGAAACGGGTGAAGTGGTTTACTTTAAAGCTCGCGCTACCGTGCTGGCGACTGGCGGGGCAGGGCGTATTTATCAGTCCACCACTAACGCCCACATTAACACTGGCGACGGTGTCGGCATGGCTATCCGTGCAGGCGTACCGGTGCAGGATATGGAAATGTGGCAGTTCCACCCGACAGGTATTGCAGGTGCGGGCGTACTGGTAACCGAAGGTTGCCGTGGTGAAGGCGGTTATCTGCTGAACAAACATGGCGAACGCTTTATGGAGCGTTATGCGCCGAACGCCAAAGACCTGGCGGGCCGTGACGTGGTGGCGCGTTCCATCATGATCGAAATCCGTGAAGGTCGCGGCTGTGATGGTCCGTGGGGGCCACACGCGAAACTGAAACTTGACCACCTGGGTAAAGAAGTTCTCGAATCCCGTCTGCCGGGTATCCTGGAACTCTCCCGTACCTTCGCTCACGTCGATCCGGTGAAAGAGCCGATTCCGGTAATCCCAACCTGTCACTACATGATGGGCGGTATTCCGACTAAAGTGACCGGTCAGGCGCTGACCGTGAACGAGAAAGGCGAAGATGTGGTGATCCCAGGGCTGTTCGCGGTAGGTGAAATTGCCTGCGTATCCGTACACGGCGCCAACCGTCTGGGCGGCAACTCGCTGCTGGACCTGGTGGTATTTGGTCGTGCGGCGGGTCTGCATCTGCAAGAGTCTATTGCCGAGCAGGGCGTACTGCGCGATGCCAGCGAGTCTGATGTTGAAGCGTCTCTCAATCGCCTGAACCGCTGGAATAACAACCGTAACGGTGAAGATCCGGTGGCGATTCGTAAAGCGCTGCAAGAATGTATGCAGCATAACTTCTCGGTCTTCCGTGAAGGTGATGCGATGGCGAAAGGTCTTGAGCAGTTGAAAGTTATCCGCGAGCGTTTGAAAAATGCCCGCCTGGATGACACTTCCAGCGAGTTCAACACCCAGCGCGTTGAGTGCCTGGAACTGGATAACCTGATGGAAACGGCGTATGCAACGGCTGTTTCTGCCAACTTCCGTACCGAAAGCCGTGGCGCGCATAGCCGCTTCGACTTCCCGGATCGCGATGATGAAAACTGGCTGTGCCACTCCCTGTATCTGCCAGAGTCGGAATCCATGACGCGCCGAAGCGTCAACATGGAACCGAAACTGCGCCCGGCATTCCCGCCGAAGATTCGTACTTACTAATGCGGAGACAGGAAAATGAGACTCGAGTTTTCAATTTATCGCTATAACCCGGATGTTGATGATGCTCCGCGTATGCAGGATTACATCCTGGAAGCGGATGAAGGTCGCGACATGATGCTGCTGGATGCGCTTATCCAGTTGAAAGAGAAAGATCCCAGCCTGTCGTTCCGCCGCTCCTGCCGTGAAGGGGTATGTGGTTCCGACGGTCTGAACATGAACGGTAAGAATGGTCTGGCCTGTATTACCCCAATTTCGGCACTCAACCAGCCGGGTAAGAAAATTGTAATTCGCCCGTTACCTGGTTTACCGGTTGTCCGCGATTTGGTGGTAGACATGGGACAATTCTATGCGCAATATGAGAAAATCAAACCTTACCTGTTGAATAATGGGCAAAATCCGCCAGCTCGCGAGCATTTACAGATGCCAGAGCAGCGCGAAAAACTCGACGGGCTGTATGAATGTATTCTCTGCGCATGTTGTTCAACCTCTTGTCCGTCTTTCTGGTGGAATCCCGATAAGTTTATCGGCCCGGCAGGCTTGTTAGCGGCATATCGTTTCCTGATCGATAGCCGTGATACCGAGACTGACGAGCGCCTCGACGGTTTGAGTGATGCATTCAGTGTATTCCGCTGTCACAGCATCATGAACTGCGTCAGTGTATGTCCGAAAGGGCTGAACCCGACGCGCGCCATCGGCCATATCAAGTCGATGTTATTGCAGCGTAATGCATAAACCGTAGGCCTGATAAGACGCGTAAGCGTCGCATCAGGCAACCAGAGCCGGATGCGGCGTGAACGCCTTATCCGGCCTACAAGTCATTACCCGTAGGCCTGATAAGCGCAGCGCATCAGGCGTAACAAAGAAATGCAGGAAATCTTTAAAAACTGCCCCTGACACTAAGACAGTTTTTAAAGGTTCCTTAGCGGACGCAGAAAACACGACAAGTCCGCAACAAGTGAACCCCGGCACGCACATCTGATGTGAAATGTGCGTGGTAGTATCCACGGCGAAGTAAGCATAAAAAAGATGCTTAAGGGATCACGATGCAGAACAGCGCTTTGAAAGCCTGGTTGGACTCTTCTTACCTCTCTGGCGCAAACCAGAGCTGGATAGAACAGCTCTATGAAGACTTCTTAACCGATCCTGACTCGGTTGACGCTAACTGGCGTTCGACGTTCCAGCAGTTACCTGGTACGGGAGTCAAACCGGATCAATTCCACTCTCAAACGCGTGAATATTTCCGCCGCCTGGCGAAAGACGCTTCACGTTACTCTTCAACGATCTCCGACCCTGACACCAATGTGAAGCAGGTTAAAGTCCTGCAGCTCATTAACGCATACCGCTTCCGTGGTCACCAGCATGCGAATCTCGATCCGCTGGGACTGTGGCAGCAAGATAAAGTGGCCGATCTGGATCCTTCTTTCCACGATCTGACCGAAGCAGACTTCCAGGAGACCTTCAACGTCGGTTCATTTGCCAGCGGCAAAGAAACCATGAAACTTGGCGAACTGCTGGAAGCCCTCAAGCAAACCTACTGCGGCCCGATTGGCGCCGAGTATATGCACATTACCAGCACCGAAGAAAAACGCTGGATCCAACAGCGTATCGAGTCTGGTCGCGCGACGTTCAATAGCGAAGAGAAAAAACGCTTCTTAAGTGAACTGACCGCCGCTGAAGGTCTTGAACGTTACCTCGGCGCAAAATTCCCTGGCGCAAAACGCTTCTCGCTGGAAGGCGGTGACGCGTTAATCCCGATGCTTAAAGAGATGATCCGCCACGCTGGCAACAGCGGCACCCGCGAAGTGGTTCTCGGGATGGCGCACCGTGGTCGTCTGAACGTGCTGGTGAACGTGCTGGGTAAAAAACCGCAAGACTTGTTCGACGAGTTTGCCGGTAAACATAAAGAACACCTTGGCACAGGCGACGTGAAATACCACATGGGCTTCTCGTCTGACTTCCAGACCGATGGCGGCCTGGTGCACCTGGCGCTGGCGTTTAACCCGTCTCACCTTGAGATTGTAAGCCCGGTCGTTATCGGTTCTGTTCGTGCCCGTCTGGACAGGTTGGATGAGCCGAGCAGCAACAAAGTCCTGCCAATTACCATCCACGGTGACGCCGCAGTGACCGGACAGGGCGTGGTTCAGGAAACCCTGAACATGTCGAAAGCGCGTGGTTATGAAGTTGGCGGTACGGTACGTATCGTTATCAACAACCAGGTTGGTTTCACCACCTCTAATCCGCTGGATGCCCGTTCTACGCCGTACTGTACTGATATCGGCAAGATGGTTCAGGCACCGATTTTCCACGTTAACGCGGACGATCCGGAAGCCGTTGCCTTTGTGACCCGTCTGGCGCTCGATTTCCGTAACACCTTTAAACGTGATGTCTTCATCGACCTGGTGTGCTACCGCCGTCACGGCCACAACGAAGCCGACGAGCCGAGCGCAACCCAGCCGCTGATGTATCAGAAAATTAAAAAACATCCGACGCCGCGCAAAATCTACGCTGACAAGCTGGAGCAGGAAAAAGTGGCGACGCTGGAAGATGCCACCGAGATGGTTAACCTGTACCGCGATGCGCTGGATGCTGGCGATTGCGTAGTGGCAGAGTGGCGTCCGATGAACATGCACTCTTTCACTTGGTCGCCATACCTCAACCACGAATGGGACGAAGAGTACCCGAACAAAGTTGATATGAAGCGCCTGCAGGAGCTGGCTAAACGCATCAGTACGGTGCCGGAAGCAGTTGAAATGCAGTCTCGTGTTGCCAAGATTTATGGCGACCGCCAGGCGATGGCAGCCGGTGAGAAACTGTTCGACTGGGGCGGCGCGGAAAACCTCGCTTACGCCACGCTGGTTGATGAAGGAATTCCGGTTCGCCTGTCGGGTGAAGACTCCGGTCGCGGTACCTTCTTCCACCGCCACGCGGTGATCCACAATCAGTCTAATGGTTCCACTTACACGCCGCTGCAACATATCCATAACGGCCAGGGCGCATTTCGTGTCTGGGACTCCGTACTGTCTGAAGAAGCCGTGCTGGCGTTTGAATATGGTTATGCCACCGCAGAACCACGCACCCTGACCATCTGGGAAGCGCAGTTCGGTGACTTCGCCAACGGCGCACAGGTGGTTATCGACCAGTTCATCTCCTCTGGCGAACAGAAATGGGGCCGGATGTGTGGCCTGGTGATGTTGCTGCCGCACGGTTACGAAGGGCAGGGGCCAGAGCACTCCTCCGCGCGTCTGGAACGTTATCTGCAACTTTGCGCTGAGCAAAACATGCAGGTGTGCGTACCGTCTACCCCGGCACAGGTTTACCACATGCTGCGTCGTCAGGCGCTGCGCGGGATGCGTCGTCCGCTGGTCGTGATGTCGCCGAAATCCCTGCTGCGTCATCCGCTGGCGGTTTCCAGCCTCGAAGAACTGGCGAACGGCACCTTCCTGCCAGCCATCGGTGAAATCGACGAGCTTGATCCGAAGGGCGTGAAGCGCGTAGTGATGTGTTCTGGTAAGGTTTATTACGACCTGCTGGAACAACGTCGTAAGAACAATCAACACGATGTCGCCATTGTGCGTATCGAGCAACTCTACCCGTTCCCGCATAAAGCGATGCAGGAAGTGTTGCAGCAGTTTGCTCACGTCAAGGATTTTGTCTGGTGCCAGGAAGAGCCGCTCAACCAGGGCGCATGGTACTGCAGCCAGCATCATTTCCGTGAAGTGATTCCGTTTGGGGCTTCTCTGCGTTATGCAGGCCGCCCGGCCTCCGCCTCTCCGGCGGTAGGGTATATGTCCGTTCACCAGAAACAGCAACAAGATCTGGTTAATGACGCGCTGAACGTCGAATAAATAAAGGATACACAATGAGTAGCGTAGATATTCTGGTCCCTGACCTGCCTGAATCCGTAGCCGATGCCACCGTCGCAACCTGGCATAAAAAACCCGGCGACGCAGTCGTACGTGATGAAGTGCTGGTAGAAATCGAAACTGACAAAGTGGTACTGGAAGTACCGGCATCAGCAGACGGCATTCTGGATGCGGTTCTGGAAGATGAAGGTACAACCGTAACGTCTCGTCAGATCCTTGGTCGCCTGCGTGAAGGCAACAGTGCTGGTAAAGAAACCAGCGCCAAATCTGAAGAGAAAGCGTCCACTCCGGCACAACGCCAACAGGCGTCTCTGGAAGAGCAAAACAACGATGCGTTAAGCCCGGCGATCCGTCGCCTGCTGGCTGAACACAATCTTGACGCCAGCGCCATTAAAGGCACCGGTGTGGGTGGTCGTCTGACCCGTGAAGATGTGGAAAAACATCTGGCGAAAGCCCCAGCGAAAGAGTCTGCTCCGGCAGCGGCTGCTCCGGCGGCGCAACCGGCCCTGGCTGCACGTAGCGAAAAACGTGTCCCGATGACTCGCCTGCGTAAGCGTGTGGCAGAGCGTCTGCTGGAAGCGAAAAACTCCACCGCTATGCTGACCACGTTCAACGAAGTCAACATGAAGCCGATTATGGATCTGCGTAAGCAGTACGGTGAAGCGTTTGAAAAACGCCACGGCATCCGTTTGGGCTTTATGTCCTTCTACGTGAAAGCGGTGGTTGAAGCCCTGAAACGTTATCCGGAAGTGAACGCGTCTATCGACGGCGATGATGTGGTTTACCACAACTATTTCGACGTCAGCATGGCGGTTTCTACGCCGCGCGGCCTGGTGACGCCGGTACTGCGTGATGTCGATACCCTCGGCATGGCAGACATCGAGAAGAAAATCAAAGAACTGGCCATTAAAGGCCGTGACGGCAAGCTGACGGTTGAAGATCTGACTGGTGGTAACTTCACCATCACCAACGGTGGTGTGTTCGGTTCCCTGATGTCTACGCCTATCATCAACCCGCCGCAGAGCGCAATTCTGGGTATGCACGCTATCAAAGATCGTCCGATGGCAGTGAATGGTCAGGTTGAGATCCTGCCGATGATGTACCTGGCGCTGTCCTACGATCACCGTCTGATCGATGGTCGCGAATCCGTGGGCTTCCTGGTAACGATCAAAGAGTTGCTGGAAGATCCGACGCGTCTGCTGCTGGACGTATAGTAGTTTAAGTTTCACCTGCACTGTAGACCGGATTAGACATTATCGCCTTCTCCGGCATTTGAAGCCTGATGCGACGCTTAACGCGTCTTATCAGGCCTACGGGGACTACCGATGTAGGTCGGATAAGGCGCTTGCGCCGCATCCGACAATGCCCGGAAGCGATACGAAATATTCGGTCTACGGTTTAAAAGATAACGATTACTGAAGGATGGACAGAACACATGAACTTACATGAATATCAGGCAAAACAACTGTTTGCCCGCTATGGCTTACCAGCACCGGTGGGTTATGCCTGTACTACTCCGCGCGAAGCAGAAGAAGCCGCTTCAAAAATCGGTGCCGGTCCGTGGGTAGTGAAATGTCAGGTTCACGCTGGTGGCCGCGGTAAAGCGGGCGGTGTGAAAGTTGTAAACAGCAAAGAAGACATCCGTGCTTTTGCAGAAAACTGGCTGGGCAAGCGTCTGGTAACGTATCAAACAGATGCTAATGGCCAACCGGTTAACCAGATTCTGGTTGAAGCGGCGACCGATATCGCTAAAGAGCTGTATCTTGGTGCTGTTGTAGACCGTAGTTCCCGTCGCGTGGTCTTTATGGCCTCCACCGAAGGCGGCGTGGAAATCGAAAAAGTGGCGGAAGAAACTCCGCACCTGATCCACAAAGTTGCGCTTGATCCGCTGACTGGCCCGATGCCATATCAGGGACGCGAGCTGGCGTTCAAACTGGGTCTGGAAGGTAAACTGGTTCAGCAGTTCACCAAAATCTTCATGGGCCTGGCGACCATTTTCCTGGAGCGCGATCTGGCACTGATCGAAATCAACCCGCTTGTTATCACCAAACAGGGCGATCTGATTTGCCTCGACGGCAAACTGGGCGCTGACGGTAACGCACTGTTCCGCCAACCTGATCTGCGCGAAATGCGTGACCAGTCGCAGGAAGATCCGCGTGAAGCACAAGCTGCACAGTGGGAACTGAACTACGTTGCGCTGGACGGCAACATCGGTTGTATGGTTAACGGCGCAGGTCTGGCGATGGGCACCATGGACATCGTTAAACTGCACGGTGGCGAACCAGCTAACTTCCTGGACGTTGGCGGCGGCGCAACCAAAGAACGTGTAACCGAAGCATTCAAAATCATCCTCTCTGACGACAAAGTGAAAGCCGTTCTGGTTAACATCTTCGGCGGTATCGTTCGTTGCGACCTGATCGCTGACGGTATCATCGGCGCGGTAGCGGAAGTGGGTGTTAACGTACCGGTCGTGGTACGTCTGGAAGGTAACAACGCCGAACTTGGCGCGAAGAAACTGGCTGACAGCGGCCTGAATATTATTGCAGCAAAAGGTCTGACGGATGCAGCTCAGCAGGTTGTTGCCGCAGTGGAGGGGAAATAATGTCCATTTTAATTGATAAAAACACCAAGGTTATCTGCCAGGGCTTTACTGGTAGCCAGGGGACTTTCCACTCTGAACAAGCCATTGCATACGGCACCAAAATGGTTGGCGGCGTAACCCCAGGCAAAGGCGGCACCACCCACCTCGGCCTGCCTGTGTTCAACACCGTGCGTGAAGCTGTTGCTGCTACTGGCGCTACCGCTTCTGTTATCTACGTACCGGCTCCGTTCTGCAAAGACTCCATTCTGGAAGCTATTGATGCAGGCATCAAACTGATTATCACCATCACTGAAGGCATCCCGACGCTGGATATGCTGACTGTGAAAGTGAAACTGGACGAAGCAGGCGTTCGTATGATCGGCCCGAACTGCCCGGGCGTTATCACCCCGGGCGAATGCAAAATCGGTATTCAGCCGGGTCACATTCACAAACCGGGTAAAGTGGGTATCGTTTCCCGTTCCGGTACACTGACCTATGAAGCGGTTAAACAGACCACGGATTACGGTTTCGGTCAGTCGACCTGTGTCGGTATCGGCGGCGACCCGATCCCTGGCTCTAACTTTATCGACATCCTCGAAATGTTCGAAAAAGATCCGCAGACCGAAGCGATCGTGATGATCGGTGAGATCGGCGGTAGCGCTGAAGAAGAAGCGGCTGCGTACATCAAAGAGCACGTTACCAAGCCAGTTGTGGGTTACATCGCTGGTGTGACTGCGCCGAAAGGCAAACGTATGGGCCACGCGGGTGCGATCATTGCCGGTGGTAAAGGGACTGCGGATGAGAAATTCGCTGCTCTGGAAGCCGCAGGCGTGAAAACCGTTCGCAGCCTGGCGGATATCGGTGAAGCACTGAAAACTGTTCTGAAATAAATATCTGTAATAAGAAATAGCCCTCGCCGCTTCCCTCTACAGGAATGGCGAAGGGCTGTCGGTTTCGACATGGTTGGCCATCGTATGATGGCCTTTTTTATTCAGGCGCTAATCTGAAAAGTTTGCCCACTGCTTTTTTTCCCCATCCTCTGCGCAATAATGCCCGGCGAAATATCTCCTCTCCGTTCTATAAAAGGATTTATACATGAAGAAAATTGTTCTGCCGGTTGCTCTGGCCCTGATGGGTATCAATGTGGGCGCTTATGCCGCCGATGTAAGCATCGATATTTTAAGTGCGACAGTGAAAGATAAACGCATTGAGGGGGCATCGGTGACGCTGCAACGCAATGGTGCGCAATCTGTTTCTGGTATCACAAATGCATCGGGCAGCGTTAGTCTGGGTTCTACATTTGCTGATTCTCAAGATGCTTTATTAATCGTCAAAAAAGAGGGTTATTCCAATCTGGTGGTCAAATGCCCGTGTGCTGGCATGACTTATGCACTCAGTCCCGTGATGACTAATCTTGATGGCATGCGTGTAGTATTGAGCTGGGGCGAAAAGCCTTTTGATCTTGATTCGCATTTGCTCTTCCCTGGCGGACATATCTATTTTGATAGTAAAGATGGGGCTGATGCCAATCTGGATGTTGATGATACTGACAGCTATGGACCAGAAACCATCACCATCAGCAAAAAGCATTTTGGCGAAAGTTACATCTATGCCGTGCAGGACTATAGCAATAAAGGATTACCCAACAGTAATTATCTCTCTGACAGTAAGGCAAAAGTGTTTGTCTATGTAGGGAGTTCCCTGGTTCGTAGTTATAGCGTTCCCGTTGGAGAACGAGGGAACATCTGGACCGTATTTAAACTCAATCCAAACGGCGAGTTTGAAGATATCAACTCTGTTACCAGCGCCAACTTTAACGATACCACATCAGGCGTCAGAGATTTAGCCACTGTGATAATGCCTGCGACGGGTTCTTCAACTCCGGCTTCGCCTGCGGTGCAAAACAGTGGAGATACTCAACTTGCAAGAAAATATAATCGTGAAGGAGAAGCTGTTTATAAAACCGGTCAACTTGAGCAAGCCATTCAACTCTTCCAGCAGGCCACAGAATTAGATGGCAATTACGGTCAGGCATTTAGTAACCTGGGGCTGGCTTATCAGAAAAATGGCAACATAGCGGAAGCGATTTGGGCAAATCGTAAAGCGATTTCGTTAGCGAGTGGGGCAAATGCGGCGACAACGCGCGCTAACTCCTACTATAACATTGCCAAAATATATGAAACGTCGGGCCAGAATGCCGATGCATTGCAGCATTATCAACTCGCTTATGCGGAAAAAAATAAGCCCTCTTATGAAGAGGCTATCGCACGGGTAAAAGCGAAAATGTAGCGGTTAGCAAACAGGAGGCTATGTGGTTTTAGCCTCCTTACCCCCAGGCCCGCCGGAATATAGTAATCTTCGTTTTTAACATTCAACGTCCAGATCCCGCTTGAGCGTAAAAACCAGCCTTTAGACATTTTATAAATGATGAAGGGCTGAAAAGTGGTTGATGCCACCTACTCACGATCGTTATCGCCAGCAAAGCTTTTATGCCATTGCACCAGACCCACCTTCAACCATTTTGGCGACCAATCAACCGCTACCGCCGCCAGGCCTGTTTGCCATTTTCCCGTGCCTAATTCCTCGTTTTCCGCACTGTTGGCTGTAATCAATGGCCCAATGCCCAATCAGATACCTCTATATCCGATTGGGTTTTGTTAATTGCGTTACCCCTTAAATGTTAACCACGGTCGAAATCTGACCGCTGACTGAATTAATCCGGCTTCTTGTTGGGCTTCGATAACCGGACCAATATCTTTATAAGCAGCAGGCGCTTCTTCAAGACGTCGTTCTTCACGCAATGTGACGCATTGCCACGGCAACGTTGACTCTTCAGTCGCGCGCGAGCGCATGGCCTGCCGACGCTGGCTGCGTCCAGCTCCGTGACTGCAAGACCACAGCCACTCCGGGTTGCCGCAACCTACCGCAAGCCACGAATAATCGCCCATTGAACCGGGGATTAATGCCAGATCGCCCGCGCGTGCCGGCGTTGAGGCCACCACTGCGCCAACGGGGACGCCATTGCCGGGGTGAAAATCTGGCGTCGCGCACGTCTGGCGTACATAACCTGGATGATCTGGTAGCTTCACTTCTGCAAAATCAAGCAGTTGTGTCACTGCTTTTTCTTCTAGCGGCAGTTCGTCCGGCAGCAGTACGCGGGCACTGGCACCTGATTGACGAGATAATGAAACAATATTGTTGGCGCGGGAAAGTTGGATCCCTTTGCGCAGAAAGGCTTTATCAAGCCTCGAAAGATGATGCATAACGCTGTCCTGAAATATAGACGTTAATCAACCCCCTGTATTGCGAGGGTAATTTTGTCTTTCCGGTCAGCAGCCAGCAAAAAGGAAAGAAAACGCGCGTAGTGTATTCAGCAATGACGATGAATACAAGATAAAAATGCCGAGTGCCAAAGAGGGTTGTTGTTATAAAGGAGGTGAATTATCGACACCGGATTGTAAAATATGAAAAATGATAATTCCCAGAATATATATTTTAAGAGTTGTTTTTACGCCTGTTCTTACGGCGGTAACTATCCATTGCTTGCCGTTTTTTAATTATCAAAGTGGGAGTAAAATAAATGAATTATTGATGATAATACAACATGTTTTTATGACAAATAATGAAGATCTTATTTTAAATATCATCGTGTTATGCGCACTGCGTGGTGTCGGGTTACCTGGTGTTATGCTAATGTCTGGTTGTTATTAACGCATTTCTCAGATAATTAAATTATAGACATCTTGCAATCTCATCATATTCATATGTTCAAATGAGAAAATATTTTGCCAACAATATCACTTTTTCCAAAAGTTAAATTAAGCATATTGAAATCGCATACAAAGCGTTGGCAGTTTTTTTTGAATTTACATTCAGGGTGAATATTCCAGAACAAATGAAATTCACCAAATGAATTGATAATGCGAAATTATAAACGGAGATTATATAAACCGTTTCTGTATTCCTTCGCTCATTTTTTTCTGGGCGATGACAGCATTTAATTTTATCCAGTAACAGGAGAAGATTCATGAGTAAGCCTTCAGACCCTCGTATTGATACCAGCCGCGTTATCCATGCGCCACAAGGAACTCAACTGCATTGTAAAAACTGGCAGATCGAAGCTGCCTATCGGATGTTGCAGAACAACCTTGATCCCGACGTAGCCGAAAATCCACAGCATCTGGTGGTATACGGTGGCATTGGCCGCGCGGCGCGTAACTGGGAATGTTTCGACCAGATCCTCGAATCACTAAAAAATCTCGAGCCTGATGAGTCGCTGTTGGTACAGTCCGGTAAACCCGTGGGCGTGTTTAAAACTCATACTGACGCGCCACGCGTGCTGATTGCCAACTCTAACCTGGTGCCGCAATGGGCCAACTGGGATCACTTCAATGAACTGGATCGCAAAGGTCTGTTCATGTACGGCCAGATGACCGCTGGCTCGTGGATCTACATTGGTAGTCAGGGCATTGTGCAGGGGACGTTCGAAACTTTTGTCGAAGCAGGTCGCCAGCACTACAACAATTCGCTAAGTGGAAAATGGATCCTGACCGCGGGGCTCGGTGGTATGGGCGGTGCACAACCGCTGGCGGCGACTCTGGCGGGGGCTTGTTCATTAAATATCGAGTGCCAGCAAAGTAGCATCGACTTCCGTCTGCGTACCCGTTATGTCGATAAACAAGCGAAAGATCTTGATGATGCACTGGCGCTGATTAAATACCACACCGAACGCAAAGAAGCCGTTTCTATCGCGCTGCTGGGCAATGCGGCGGAAATTGTTCCTGAATTGGTGAAACGTGCACGTCAGGGGGCGATCAAGCCGGATCTGGTGACCGACCAGACCTCCGCTCACGATCTGGTCTATGGTTACCTGCCAACGGGCTGGAGCGTAGAACAATGGCGTGCTGCACAGCAGGATCCACAACAGCACGCCAGACTGCAAAAAGAAGCGGCACAGAGTTGCGTGGCGCATGTTCAGGGGATGCTGGACTTCCAGGCGATGGGGATCCCGGTTGTCGATTATGGTAACAACATCCGCCAGGTGGCTTTCAACGAAGGTCTGCAAAATGCCTTCGATTTCCCGGGCTTCGTTCCTGCTTACATTCGTCCCATGTTTTGTGAAGGCAAAGGCCCGTTCCGTTGGGTGGCGCTGTCTGGTGACCCGGAAGATATCTATAAAACCGATGCCAAAATTAAAGAACTATTCCCCAATAACGTACTGACCCATCGCTGGCTGGATATGGCGCGTGAGCGTATCGCCTTCCAGGGGCTTCCATCACGTATTTGCTGGCTGGGGCTTGGTGAGCGTCACCTGGCGGGGCTGGCATTCAACGAAATGGTGCGCAACGGTGAACTAAAAGCACCGATTGTGATTGGTCGCGATCATCTTGATACCGGTTCTGTCGCCAGCCCGAACCGCGAAACTGAAAGCATGCTCGATGGCAGTGACGCGGTTTCTGACTGGCCGTTGCTCAATGGTCTGCTCAATACCGCAGGTGGAGCAACGTGGGTGTCTCTGCATCATGGCGGCGGCGTCGGGATGGGATATTCACAACACGCCGGGATGGTTATTGTTGCCGATGGTAGCGAAGAAGCCGAAAAACGTCTGGCGCGTGTGCTGGTGAATGACTGTGCTTCCGGGGTTATGCGTCACGCGGATGCGGGTTATGAAGCGGCAATTGAATGTGCCAAAAATTATGGTCTGAAATTGCCGATGATTCGCTAAATATTAACGCTGTTATTTAATATTTGCGCTAATACAGGCGGGAAGTCATCCGCCTGTATAACAATAATTATCAAAAATATTCATTACATCGTCGAAAGAAATATCTCTCGACCCTCTATTGCTGTTTCAAAAAATGACCTCTCATTTTGCAGGAGACTTTTTCATGGAATCAAGCAGCCCTATCCGCAGTAAAAAACCAGTATTAGAATCAAATACGATTAACGCCGTTCCTGAATCCGCTCGCCACGGCGCGCCCTCCAGCCAGTTTACTTTGTGGCTAAGTGCTAACTTACAAATTACCGCCGTGGTGGACGGCGCGTTAGCGATTATTTTTGGCTCTGAAGCCATGTCAGCAATTATTGGTTTATTAATCGGTAATATTATCGGCGGCGCGGTTATGGCATTGCACTCGTCACAGGGGGCAAAGCTGGGATTACCACAGATGATCTCCAGCCGTATCCGCTTTGGCGTCAAAGGAGCGGCGCTACCGTTACTGATGGTGATTATTATGTATCTCGGATTTGCCGCAACTGGAACGGTATTATCCGGTCAGGCGATTAACCGAATATTTGGTTTTGAGTCAGCATCGACCGGAATTATTATTTTCGGCATGCTTACCGCGATGATCGCATTGGTCGGTTATAAACTTATTCACGTCGTTGGCCGTGTTGCAGGGATATTAAGTATTCTGGGGTTTATTTACCTGGCCACTCAACTTAGCGGTCACTACGACGTGGCTGCGGCATTTGGTCAAAAGCCATTTAGCTTATCGGTGTTCTTATTAACGATTGCACTCTCAGCCGGATGGCAATTAACGTTTGCACCATACGCCTCTGATTATTCCCGCTATTTACCCTCTGATACACCAGCAAAATCAATCTTCTTTGCCACCTTTCTGGGAACCACGCTTGGCGCGCAATGTGCCATGACTTTTGGCGTTCTTGTTGCTGCTTGCGGTGCTAACTTCCTGAAAGATCAGGTTGGTTTTATGGGCGATTTAGCCGGACCAACGTTTGCCATTCTGATTTATACGGTAATTGTTTGCGGCAAACTGACGGTTAACTGTTTGAATGCCTACGGCGGCTTTATGTCGATTCTGGCGACCGTCAGCGCCTTTAACAATCGCAGCCAGGTTTCACAGCGTGTTCGTGCTGCCTACGTTGTAGGTTTCGTGCTGTTGTCGATGGTCGTCGCGCTGGCGGCAAGCGCAGACTTTTTGAATAATTTCAAAAACTTCGTTCTGCTGCTGTTGACGGTATTTGTGCCATGGAGCGCTATCAATCTCATCGACTACTACTTCATCTCACAAGGTAAAACCGATATTCCGGCACTTTATACCCCGGAGGGACGCTATGGCGCGTATAACAAAACTGCGTTGGTTTGCTACGGAATTGGTGTGCTGGTGCAGATCCCCTTCCTGAATCAAAAACTGTATCAGGGACCCATTTCTGTACTGATGGGCGGGGCGGATATTTCCTGGATTATCGGCTTGTTAATTACTGCCGTTATTTATTACCCGTGGGCAAAACGTACTACCAGCGTTCCTGCCCAGACTATTTATCCCGAGTCGTAATATGGAACCAATGCTGATATCTGCAATGGATAAGCCCTTGCAACCGTGGCGCAACGGCGGGGGTTTTACGCGACAACTGCATGCCTGGCCTGATGATGAAAACTGGCTGTTACGCATCAGTATGGCCAATGTCAGCCAGGACGGTCCTTTTTCGGCGTGGCCTGGCGTGGTACGTGGCCTCGCCATTCTCGATGGGGAAGGGGTGAGGCTGACGTTTGCCGATTCGATAATCAACCTGCAACGTCACGATCCCGCCTTAATTTTCCCTGGAGAAGCCAGGCCAGATTGCCAGCTGATGGGCGGTGCAGTTCGCGATCTCAATGTCATGGCGCGGGAAGGCGATACGGGGATGTTGCGGGTGCAAAGTGCCGTTGACTGGCTTCCGCCATCACTTGCGCAAGCGGGCCTGTTCACGCTGTGTGAAGGGGAGTGGGTAAGCGGCGAGAAAAGGGTGTTTGTCGCGGCAAATATGTTGTTATGGCTGGTTGCGACTGATGGCAAGCCCTGGCGTTTCGTACCACGGAAAAAAGTCTCCGTCGGTGAGCTGGCGGGCTGGTGGCTTTATTATCTACGAGGGGAAAAATCCTTATGAGTGCATTAACGCTCTGGCGAAATACCACGCTGGCGACGCTTTCCGCTAACGACTGGGGAGTGATTGAAAATGGTGCATTAATCAGCCGTGGCGACACTATTGTCTGGCTTGGCAAGGCCACGCAGATCCCTCGCGAACTGACGGCGGACATTACAGAGGAACACGACCTGCAGGGTAAGTTGCTGGCCCCCGGTCTGGTGGATTGCCATACGCATCTGGTCTATGGCGGCCAGCGGGCGAATGAGTTTGAGATGCGGCTGCAAGGCGTGGCTTATGAAGATATCGCCAGAGCGGGCGGCGGGATCTTATCTACCGTCAATGCCACGCGTGCGGCCAGCGAAACACAACTGTTTGAACTGGCGGCGCAGCGACTACAAAACTGGTTGCGTGAAGGCGTCAGTACGCTGGAAATAAAATCCGGTTATGGCTTGACGCTGGAAGATGAAGCGCGCTGTTTGCGCGTTATCCGTCGCTTACAGGAATCTACAGGATTACGTATTCAGTCTACGTTTCTTGGGGCGCACAGCTTGCCGCCAGAGTTTGCCGGGCGCAGTGATGATTACATTACGGCGCTTTGCGACTGGATGGGCGTGTTGCATGAACAGGGGCTGATTGATGCAGTTGACGCTTTTTGTGAAAACATCGCCTTTAGCCCAGACCAGGTACGGCGCGTCTTCAGTAAAGCGCAACAATATGGATTGCCTGTAAAACTGCATGCCGAACAGCTTTCTGACCAGCAAGGCGCTGCGCTGGCGGCGGCGTTTTCTGCACTCTCCTGCGATCATCTGGAATACCTGAGCGAGTCGGGGATCGCCGCCATGAAAATGGCTGGAACGGTGGCGGTACTGCTCCCCGGTGCTTATTACTTCCTGCGCGAAACCCATCTGCCGCCGATTGCCGCTTTGCGGGCAGCGGGCGTGCCGATTGCTATCTCCACGGACCATAACCCCGGAACGTCTCCCAATATGTCATTGCCATTGATGATCAATATGGCCTGTACGCTGTTTCGCATGACGCCGCTGGAAGCCGTTCAGGGCGTTACGTGTAATGCGGCAAAGGCACTTGGACTTATTGACCGGGGTGAACTTGCACCGGGATTACGGGCGGATATGGCGGTCTGGGATCTTAACCATCCACGTGAACTGGCTTACTGGTTTGGGCATCAGCCTTGCCAGGGGCTTATTGTCGGCGGAAAAAGGAGTTGGTAATGAAGCAAACATTATTGCCGTGGAGTGGGCGTGTTGACTCGCAGGAAATCGGCATCAGCACTCGCTGGCATCAGCATGTGCAACCGTTTAGTGAACAAAGCCACGGCGGTTGTACGCTGATTGGTTTTGCCGTTGATGACGGGGTGCAACGTAATGGTGGGCGAGCGGGTGCAGCAGGCGGACCGGGCGCGTTGCGCAGCATGTTGGGAAATATGCCGGTGCTCTGTGAAGGCGCTATTTTCGATATGGGCGATGTACAAAGCGAGGACCACGCGCTGGAGTCCGCACAAAATCGTCTGGCGGCCAACGTATCTACAGCCATTGCGCGCGGCAGTTTACCGGTGGTTCTGGGCGGTGGTCATGAAGTGGCGTGGGGAACGTTTCAGGGGATTATGCAGTCGCGTCCTGATATTCAGCGGTTACTGATTGTGAACCTTGACGCGCATTTTGATTTACGGATGGCGGAAAAAGCCAATTCAGGTACGCCGTTTCGTCAGATGCAAGAGTGGAATGCGCAGCATGGCAAACCGTTTAATTATCGCGTGCTGGGAATAAGTTGTTTTGCCAATACTCAGGCGTTATTTGATCGCGCTGATTGTCTCGGTGTGCGTTATTGGCTGGACGAATCTCTGCAATTTGAACGTGGTTTGCATGGGGTCGCTAATGCGCTCTCGGCAGATATTCAGGCGTGTGACGCCATTTATTTAACGATTTGTCTCGATGTTTTACCCGGTTATCAGGCGCCAGGTGTTTCTGCACCATCACCGTTAGGCGTGCCGTTAAATATTACTGAAGCCGTTGTGAATTTAATCGCCGGTAGCGAGAAGTTGATTGCGGCGGATATTGCCGAACTTAACCCGGACCTGGACCGCGATAATTTAACCGCGAAAGTTGCCGCTCGCCTGGTGACCAGTATTGTCCGGCGGGGGAAAACAGATAGAACAAATTAAAACGTTGTCGCAGTAACCCGTTGTTAAACTCATCATGATAAGGAAACACAATGAAAGGATTGATACGAAGAGTCACTGTCACCGTTGTGCTCTGGAGCGTTTGTTCCATCGCGATGGCGAAATCAACCATTACTCTGGATGGCGAACATCTTTCCATTGACCAGGCCTGGTCAATTGCGTTAGGTGATAACGACGTCAAAATCGCGCCGAAAGCGCTGGACAGAATGGAAAAAAGTTATGATCTGGTGATGACCGCCGCACATTCTGGAACACCCGTTTATGGTTTAACCGTAGGCGTGGGGCTAAATAAAGACCAGCCGATATTTGATGCCAAAGGAAATTTAACGCCTGAGGTGATTGACGCGTCGAAAAAATTTAATGCTGCCGCGCTGCGCGCACATTCTGCGGGCGTTGGTCCGATGTTACCGGATTATCTGGCACGCCTTTCAATGGTATTACGTTTAAATACCATGCTGCATGGGCAAACCGGCGCGCAGCCTTATATTGCCGAGTTGTATGCCGAATTTATTAATCGCGGCGTTACACCGTTAATTCCGGCGCGTGGAAGCATAGGCGCAGCGGATATTATGCTCGCTTCGCACGTTGGTCTGGTGATGATGGGGGAATGGAAAGCCCGAGTCAATGGCGTGCAAATGAGCGGTGGTGACGCGCTGGCGAAAGCGGGACTTAAGCCACTGGTGCCGCAGGGTAAAGATATGCTGGCGATTTTGTCGAACAACAGCGTCGGGACAGCCTACGCTATCGAAGCAGTTCGTTCGGCACGTCAGTTGCTGAATGTCAGCCCGGTGGTTTTCGCTATGAGTCTGGAAGCGTTGAATGGTAACGTCGCACCGGTACTGCCGCAGTCAATTGCCGTGCGTCCTTTCCCGCAGTTGGCTGACTCTGCAAAAGAGATTCGCGATGCGTTAAACGGTTCATATTTATGGCATAAAGATGACAAACGTGCATTGCAAGATCCGTTATCGTTCAGAACTACGGTATATACCATTGCTGAATCAGTACGCGCTTTGCATGATGCTGAAGAGGTCATAACCGTACAAATCAATAGTTCCGATGACAACCCAGCAACGGTGCTGAATGCTGACAAGGCGTATCAGGACTCCAGTCAGGTCGCGCAATATTTTGTTAAAGATGGCGCAGTCAGCGGTGGGATCTTCCCGACGGCGAATTTCGAATCGTTACCTGTTGCGCTTGCCACTCAGCGTCTGACCGTGGCGTTGGTACATGTTTCGCATAACAGTATGCGTCGCTCGCTGCACCTGGAAGATGAGCACTTTACCGGTTTAACGCGCTTCCTGTCGGCATCCGGTAATAAAGGTCACGGCTTCGGTTCGCTGCATATTCCGTTTGTCGCGCTGCATGCAGAAAACGTCGATCTCGCCAATCCTGTTTCTTTCGATATTCAACCGGTTGCCGGAGGTATAGAAGATACCGGCGCCAATAATGACCACGCGGCCAGAAGATTGAAACAGGTTGTCGATAATCTGAACGTGATTTATGGCATTGAACTGATGCATTCCGCACAGGCTCTCGATTTACGGTTGCAGGCCAATCCACAACTGGCATTAGGGAAATCCACCAAAGCAATGTTTACCGAATACAGAAAAGTCGTGCCGTTTGTCGACCAGGATCGGGTCTTTACCCCAGATATTGCAGCTTCGCAAAAATTCTTAGAAGGATATGCTATTAATCAAAAATAAAATTTTTGTTGATTGTTTATCATAATATCCATAGATATGATGATTGCTATCAATTTAATAATCTTCACTTAACTTGAATCATAATAATCCGAAGGGCGTTTTGCTTTTCGGATTATTATTATCTGATTGAGACAATTGTCACGCCGGGCTTGCTGGGTTATAAATATCGATCATGATTTTTATAAAATATCTATTGCTGCTTTGGTTGCCATTACTTAGTAATAAGTAATGGTTTTTTGATAGTTTAAACTATTTTTAAGGGACGGCATTATGAGAGGAAAAATACCCAAAACGGAACTGTTGGTAACTTTTGAGGTGGTCGCACGCCATGAAAGTTATACCAGAGCGGCAGAGGAGTTAGCGTTAACCCAAAGCGCAGTATTCAGGCAAGTTAGCGCACTGGAAGATTTTTTACATATATCATTATTTGCGCATTCTAAAAAAAGAATATTTCTTAATGATGCCGGAAAGCATTATCTGGGCATTGTTAAAGAAACATTGAATAAGCTTGAACGTGACACAAATACTATCATGACCTGGCAGCCTACGGTTCAGGTTATTGAGCTTGCTGTCAATCCTACTTTCAGCACGCACTGGTTGATCCCCAATTTACGTGAGTTCAATAAATTGTATCCCGATATTATTGTCAATATTCACTCATTAGCTAATAACGGGGATTTCCTTAATCGGGAATACGATGCCGTCATTATGCGCGAAAATTTTTGTGCGCCCTGGTCGGAGGTAGAATATCTCTTTGAGGAAGAGATCCTGCCGGTATGCAGCGGCAGTTTACTTTCACTTCCTGACCAAAAACTGTCTGTTGCAGAGCTATTAAGTGAGCTACCACTGCTGCATCAAAGCACCCGTATTACTGGTTGGGAAGAGTGGTTTGCATTGTCTGGCGTTAGTAGTCCGTTGGTGAATAACGGGCCACGTTTTGATTTACTTTCAATGCTGATTGCCGCCGTGCGATCTAATCTCGGTGTGGCGCTGTTGCCCCGGTTTGCAATTCAACACGATTTAGATAGCGGTGACATGGTGATCCCGTGTGATGTGCCTATTCGTACCGGCAATCGCTTTATTATGACGTGGCGGGAAGAGAAGGCTGATTATCCGCACTTGCAACTCTTTCGTGAGTGGTTGCTGGCAAAATCGGTCGTACCGGAGGAGATGTAAAACCTGCGCCTGGCGAGATGCCAGGCGCAGTCATTACCAGTCGATACCAGGCTGTGCCTGAATACCGTTATCAAAAGCATGCTTGACGGGGAGGATTTCGCTTACCGTATCCGCCATTTTTACTATCTCACTATGGCAGCCGCGCCCGGTGACAATGACGTTTTGCTGCGCCGGGCGATTTTGTAGCGAAGCGATCACTTCTTCGGTATCCAGATAATGGTAAGCCAGCATGTAGGTCAGCTCATCGAGCACCACTAAATCGTAACGGTCATCAGCCAGCATCCGCTTGCATTCAGACCAGACCTCTTTCGCCGCGTCGATATCCGCTTGCCGATTCTGTGTCTCCCAGGTAAAACCTGTTCCCATAATATGAAATTCAACGCCCAGTGGATGGAGAAGGTTATATTCGCCGTTGTCCCACTGTCCCTTGATGAACTGCGCAACGCCAACCGTTTTGCCATGACCTACGGCGCGCGTCACGGTACCAAAAGCGGCGGTGGATTTTCCTTTTCCGTTACCAGTGAAAACAATCAATATTCTTTTTTTCTCCGTCGCCGCCGCGATGCGTGTGTCGACATGTTCTTTCAGTTTCTGCTGGCGCTGAATATGCCGTTCAGTTGAAATCCGCGCTTCCATTCACTTTCCTTAATGCCCGGCGGGGCAATTGGCGCAACGGTGTTGCTGCTCAAACTGACTAAAGAAATTATTGCCTTTATCATCCACCAGAATGAACGCGGGCAAGTTTTCAACCTCCATCATCCACACTGCTTCCATGCCCAACTCCGGATACTCCAGGCAATGCAGGCTTTTGACATATTCTTGCGCCAGTAACGCCGCTGCACCGCCGATACTTCCCAGATTAAAGCCGCCATGTTTGTGACAGGCATCAGTAACCTGCTGGCTGCGGTTGCCTTTCGATAACATTACCAGACTGCCGCCAGCCGCCTGGAAGGCGTCGACATAACCGTCCATTCGACCGCCCGTGGTAGGTCCAAGAGAACCACAAGCCATATTTTCCGGTGTTTTCGCGGGGCCAGCGTAATAGACGATATGATTTTTCAGGTAATCCGGCATCGGTTCGCCGTTATCCAGTCGTTCTTTTATTTTGGCGTGGGCGATATCACGCGCCACTACGATGGGGCCGCTTAACGACACACGGGTGCCGATCGGTAATGTGGCGAGATCCTGCATTACCTCACGCAATGGACGATTTAGATCAATCTGTACGTTATGCGTGTGATTGTCTTCCCGCATTGATGCTGGAATATATTGCCCCGGATTATGTTCGAGTTTTTCCAGCCAGATGCCGTGCTTGTTAATTTTGGCTTTAATATTGCGGTCGGCGGAACAGGAGAGCGCCATAGCAATTGGGCAGGAACCGCCGTGACGCGGTAGACGAATAACACGAATATCATGAGCGAAATATTTACCACCAAACTGAGCACCAATGCCAAATTGTTGGCTGGCGTCGAGCAAGGTTTTTTCCAGTTCAATATCGCGGAAGGCTTGCCCCTGCTCGTTTCCGCTGGTGGGCAGATTATCGTAGTATTTTGTCGACGCTAGTTTGGCGACTTTTAACGCCTGATCGGCAGAAAGTCCCCCGACGACAAAGGCGATGTGGTAGGGCGGACAAGCGGCGGTGCCCAGCGATTTCATTTTTTCGATTAAAAACGTAGTCAGTTTTTCTGGTTGCAGGAGAGATTTAGTTTCCTGGTAAAGCGCAGCTTTATTGGCGGAGCCACCCCCTTTATTGACACACAGAAAATGGTACTCGTCGCCGGGGACGGCGCTGATATCAATCTGCGCCGGAAGATTGGTTTGTGTATTGACTTCGGTATACATATCCAGTGGCGCATTTTGTGAAAAGCGCAGATTATTTTCCTGGAAAGTGATGTAAATACCTTTGCTTAAGGCTTCGGCGTCATTACCTCCGGTCCAGATGTGTTGCCCTTTACTGGCGACAATGGTGGCGGTGCCGGTGTCCTGGCAGTTGGGTAATATCCCTTTTGCTGAGACTTCGGCATTGCGCAGTAGCTGCAAGGCCACATATCTGTCATTACTGCTGGCCTGCGGATCGTTCAGAATGCTGGCGACTTGTTGCAGGTGAACGGGACGTAAGAAAAAAGAGGCTTCATAAAATGCCTCCCGGGCAAGCAACGTTAATGCTTCCGGAGCGACTTTTATCACTTCTTCGCCGTCTATTTCCGTTACTGTAATATATTGATCGCTGATTAATTTATATTCCGTTGCGTCTTTATATTGTAAAAACGGTTCTTGCCAGATAAATGGTTTGGACATGATGTGTTCTCACATTGTGGTTATTTTTTACCGAATGATAAGGCAGGTCGTTTTTCCAGCAGAGATTCGGTATTGACTTAAGTATTTTTTGTTTAATTACGAGTGATGGTTGTATGGTTTTTAGGGGAACGTAGGCCACCAGTTATTCCAGCTGTGAAAATGCTGGCGTGCTTTGTAATCTATTTCATTGATACGTTTAGATAAATGTACCTGACATAATGGAATCTGTGCAGGTACATTTATGGGGTTGATAATCTAAACAGTATTAAATATCAAAATGAATGCTTAATAAAGGTGCGTGCTGCTGCGCACCATAAACATCATTATCGCCTACATTCCCAGAGATAATATCTCGTGGCATGACGATTTTTACTGCATTAGAAGGATCAAACCAGACAATACGATGAATAAAGTTAGGTTCAACATGATATAAGCGCGCAATCAGCTCTGGAGTTAATTGCCCTGATGATTTAACTCGCTCATAGTTTTCTTTCGTTTTAAATAAAATATCTAAAACCAGTTCGTAGGGTCCGGCATTTTTTGAACGAATGACTTGCGCCAGTGAGACAATTGACTGTTTCATGCCTGAACTCCTTCTGGTGTCACCTGTTCAATATGGAAATCAAACCGCAGTGCGTCGTTGGCTTCAATCAGGTGATAGATAGAAAACTCGTATACGGGTCCGCTCTGGATATCAGAAGGGGAGAACGGGAACGCCAGGTTGCCCGCAGTGGCGATGCGATTTTCATAACCGTAGTGCAGCATAGTGGAGCGCACCAGTGAACAAACACTGTTGGCGATTTCTTGCGTCGGCGCGACCACATCCAGGACGATCCCCAGTTCATGTCCGGCAGTTTCCATGGGCTCGTGGTCGCCCATGACACCATTTTTACCGTACAGGTGGAATGTCATTCGAATGCTGTCATCGGTCAGCGACAGGTTGCGCGTTACGCTGGCTTTGACATCTTCAATGATTTTGTCGATCCCGGCGATCATTATTGGGTCGCGAGTGCCTGCTATGGTCAGGCAGCGGAAGCCCACCTGCCGCGCACCTTCCAGTTTCAGGGCATATGGCGTTTCTTCATGCTTAGAACCGCTGACATAAACTTCACCGTCGTTCACGGCTTTGAAGGTGCAGCCTTTCAGATTCAGAACACCACCTGGTCCCGGCAGGAAGTACGGGTCCGATTTCTCATACAGCGTATGCGCGGCTGCGGATGTTTCGGTGAATTTACGCTGCGGATTGAACGTCTTCAGCGTGAAGCCATTATCGTCGATGATGCCCATCGCACAGTCAGAGCCGGAGCCTGGCGTCGCGGCAATTGCTGCACATTCGAGAATTTTCCCACAGTGCAGCGCCAGCCCTTCGTCAAAGCCTTGCATGATGGGTAGCGCTGCAAAGCAGGCCGGATCATAAGCCCGGCCGCCCAGCACCACCTGTGCGCCTTCTTTCAGCGCCCGCTGGAAGGGCTCGATGCCCATTTGCGCGACGATATAGGTACTTTCGTCAATCGCGTCGTGCGTTAACGGCGGGACAAAATCCAGCGCCATGATTTTGCCGTTATCCAGTGCCTGGTGAACGATGGCTTTGTCAACGTCCGCCGGGATCAGCGCCATCGAAAACGAAAGTTTTTCCTCTTGCGCAATCTCGTGAATAATTTGACGACACCACTCC
Organism: Escherichia sp. E10V5; assembly: GCF_004212315.1. Taxonomy (NCBI): domain Bacteria; kingdom Pseudomonadati; phylum Pseudomonadota; class Gammaproteobacteria; order Enterobacterales; family Enterobacteriaceae; genus Escherichia; species Escherichia sp. E10V5. Next base: position 154,709 of record NZ_RHJM01000007.1, on the reverse strand, counting down.
AAATGCGGGGCTGCGCCAGAACCACCTGCCGTCCCGATCACCACTGGAATATTATTTTGCACGCCAGCGGTGATCATATAGCGCAGGTCGCGTTTAACTCCCGCGCGGTCGGTAAAAGGCTTACCCGCCCCCAGATAGTGCGGGCCAGGATCGGAAGAACCGGCATCAACGGCGATCAGATCGGGAGATTCCGCCATTGCTTTGCGGAAGCTCTCTTCAGGGAAGCCGTAACCGAGGATCGCAGTAGGTGATAAGACTTTAAAAGAACGAGCCATCTGTTAATCCTTAGCCAGCATCAGCGCGATAGTACGAGTCATTTCGTTGAACACGATGTCGAGGCCTTCGTCAAACCCCATCCCCGGTTTTACCAGCATCCGCATGGGACGCGCGGCAAGAGCTACGTGGACACAAGTTCGGGCGCTGACATCGGTTTCGTTACAGGTGCCACCCTGATAGGCTTCCATTCCGTGGCTGTTGCAGTACAGAACCGCATCGACGATGTTGTGAATACTGCCCAGATCAGGCGTTTTGATTTGCACCATGTGGCAACTGGCTGCATCAGTGAAATCAACGATATCCTGGTAGGTGTTACACCATTCGTCGGCGACAATTTTCACGCCGGAACCGAGGCGCGTCAGCTCTTTGGTGATGGCAGTCAACAGGCGAATTTGGTCAGGTTTGTTACCGGCATCGACCGGGCCTTCAATGTACAGCGGCAGACCTTGTGTTTCTTCTTCCAGGCTGGCGATGTATTGCGCGCAGCGAACGGGATCCATGTCGAAGATCAGACCGATGGTGCCGTATACATCGATGTGCAGCGTAGGGTGGTAGCGAGCGCTGGTACGTTTGCTCAGAATGCGATCTGACAGCCAGCGGATATATTCGCGCAGTTTTTCGCCCTTAAAGCCCAGCTTCTCTTCGACGTTATTAATCAGCGCATGGGGCAGTACGTCGATCCCTTTAAGGATCATCTTATCGACGGCGATATACCGATCGTCGCCGCTCTGACCAAATAAAGGAATGGATTTCGCCACGCGCGGTAACTGCCATTCATCGCAAACTACTTCAGTTTTCAGACGGCCCGTTGCCAGCGCGGTAGCGTCAAGTAGCGCCTGCGATAATCCATAGCGCACGGCGGTATGCAGCAAGTTGCCGTCAATACGCAGCTTGTCGAAAAAACGGGCGTTCGGCACAAACGCATCCACATCGCGGCCTTCCAGTAACGGTTTGATATGGTCATTAAGGAACGGAATAAAATGCTCGGCGAGGAACAGCGGATCGCGACCGCCTGCCCCGGAGTACTGTACCGCAGCACAGTCACCAACCGCGACCGCGCCATTTTCCAGAATCAACTGAACTGAAACGCATTCCCCAGCCTGACGTACTGCGCTAAAACCAGACGTAACCGGCTCCCCGGTATAAAAAAATCCGTCGTGGCCCGCTCCGTTTTTTATCGCCTGCTGGTCATCGAAATAGAATGAGGAGTAGCCAGCGGTGAACAGGGCCTGTTTTATTTTCATTATGGTCTTCCTATTAATTTACTGTGGGATACAGCATTGATGTCATCAACAACCATCTGGAATGTCGGTTGGCGTCCTTCAAAGCGTGCGCGTTCAGCAACGTAATCGTGGTGAAGGTCGAGAATGTCTTTTGGCAACGGAACGGCGCCGGCTTCCAGCACGCGTATCGCGCCAGTGTTGTCGCGAACCGGAAGAATTTTGCCCGCGTTGCAGGCGGCTGGCGCAAACGGCACATCCAGTACGCCCGCTTCAAATGCCAGCACCGTACCGCGCGCGATATCCCCATTCCCCAGTTCGAACACTTTATTCAGCACGGCGCGAACTTCACTCTTAATCAGCTCAACTTCCAGTTCCACCGCAGGACACGGTGGGAATTTCTGATCGCTAACCATATTGAGCATTTGGCGGGAGGCTTTCAGTCCCTGCACGTTGGCGGCAGCGGTAGGGATGCCCCAGGCTTCATGCGGACTCTTGGTGATGACTTTGGTCGCGCCCGACATTCCAGCAACCGCCGCGCCCCAGGAGATAATCGCGAACGCTTTTGACTCGTCTTCCGGAAAACCGCCCATCCACTGGTGGAACACCGTACTTAATTCGTACTCTGCATAGCCATGATTCTGGAAGTATTCGTGAGCGAGTTCCCGCAGAGACTGGATCGCCGCAATATCTTGCGTCAGGCTTCCGACCTGACCATAACCGACGGTGATAGATTTCACGCCCTGTTCCAGTGCCAGCAAGCCTTCGATTATCGCAATAGAGTGCGAGATAAACGGTGGAATCAAGGTACCTGTAAGCGGGCCAAACGGTTCACGGTTGATGCGAATTCCGTGCTCTTCATACAGCCCCATTAAACGGTCGCAGTACTGCCAGTCGCGGATCGATTTTTCCAGCGTTACGCGTTTGGCATACGGAATATTGTAGGAAATGCCGCCGCCTTCATAGCTGGTGAAGCCGCTGGCCATTGAGATTTCAGCCAGCAGCCGCGCATCTGGTGTGCCATGGCGGATCTGTAGCGGTTTTTGCAAGGTTTCGGTCAGACGACGGCATGCTGCGACGCCGTGGTTAACCACCGGTAAACCGTTCAGTTTAGAGGTTCCGGCTTCGATGGATTTTTTAATCCCTACCGCGGCTTCTTCGTAACGATTCAGACGGGTATAGGCATCGATGGTGCTCGGCAGCAAATCGCACTCATCTTGCAGTGTTTTCAGTAGTTCGATGTGCTCGTCCATCAACGCCACGCCTGCGCGCGGTTGGCTAAGCGTTTTACCTTCCAGGTCTGCTTTCAGTAGGGCAAGGGAGAAGCGTTTGTGATCAGGAATAGTTTGTTGATATTTAACGCCATCTTCGAAGTTTTCAACATCCTTGCCAGTTTCCCAGGTTTTCAGTACCTGTTGCCGCTCGGTCATGAATTCGTCATGGGTTAATTTCTTATTTCGAAGTTCCATTGATTGCTACCTTAATTGTTATAGGGTTAAGCATTGAATACTGGTACGCGCGGCGGCCTGAGGATCGACTCTGGCGACGTTTGCCAGCAGTGGAAATAGCCCCCGTGAATCGCGGTAATATTCAAATTCGGTCGGTAAGAGAATGCGTTTGCCGTCGTCGTTTAACTCGCGGTATTTCAACCAACGATGAATATCAAACTGGCTGGCGCGCGACAGCCATCCACCGGAACCAACGACTTTGCGCACGGTGGTCAGGTCGCGTCCCATCTGTAAATCGACATTGCCGACGCAGGTGCAGACCTCTTTTTTGGTGCCGGCATGGCGTTCAGTGGCGTAACCTACGCACAGTCCGGCCAGCACAGTATCGAAATATTTTTCTTCTGCGTTAGTGGGTAAATGGTCGGGATGTGCAACCAAATGACGGAGATAATGATAAAAAGCGTCCTGCTGCGTGGGGTGCTGAGAAAAGATCACATTAACTAAGTCTTTTGCGCTTTCACCAACCACCATTGCTGAGACGCGCATTCCCAGATCGCCTTCAACGGTCCGTTTTACGAAGGGTTCCGGTACGCCGTGTAAAACGGTGTCGGGTGAGAGATTATTGGCACAGGCAGAATACATATCGGTGGTTGCGCCGCCCATGTCGATCAGCATGAACTCTTTCCAACGGCTATCGACATTACTGATTGCCTTAACCAGTTCAAAAACTGTCCACGGCGTTGGCATTGGCTCTTCGCCCGTTTCATCAACAATGACATCCAGTCCTTTTCCTTTAACAATGCGTTTGAGGAAAATGTCGCAGATGGCCTGTCGCGCGGCGAAAGGGGAGGGATTTTCAAGGTCAGGCAGGACGTTATCGACGATGGTCAGATCTTTATGCCCGAGGATGTCCTGTATATTGTCCTGAATGTCCCTGTTTCCGGCATATATAATGGCGCAATCGAGTTTTGATTCCGCCAGCACACGGGCGTTATTTAGCCCGTAACTCTCTTCTCCGCCGTCGGTGCCGCCAGTGAATAAGAGGATATCGGGTGGTGACTCTTCCAGCGCCTGAATATCACGGCGGTTCAGCTTGTAGGAGTAATGCTGCGCTATTTTAGCGCCAGCAGAGTGAGCGGTTACTTTCGCGGATTCCAGGGTAATAGAAGGCACTAATCCCATTGCGGCAACCGCCAGTCCACCTTTGGCTGAAGAGGAGTACTTCAATGCGACTTCGCCGTTTTTTAACAGGGGGAGGGCGTTATCTACGTTTAACACCTGATTCAGGCTTGAGAAAAAACCATCGGCCAGATGATGCGTGGTGGTTGGGGTCAGAACGTGGTTAACCAGCGTTAACGCGTCCCCCTCCCGGGTAAAGAGGGCAGCTTTGGTCCACGTCGATCCAATATCGACAGAGACGATTTGCATCAGATGGCCTCTTCGAAAATACGTGTTTCAACACCATGACGCTGGTTGATATCGTTGGACATCAGCTGGCAGACATCTTCTAAGTCATGGCTGGGGGCGAAGACGCGGTCAAAACCCATCTCTTTGAATTTGATTTGCACGTTAGCGAAGTCATGTTTACCCACCACCAGGTTACCGCCTACATAGAGCAGAATGTCGCCCAGCCCACGTTCGATGCAGCGTTCACGCATACCCAGACAGTCGATATCACCATGCCCATAGATAGAGGAAACTACTATCGCGTCAGCGCCAGTTTCAATGGCAGCATCAATATATTCATCCTGGCTGACCATTACGCCCAGGTTTATGACTCTGAAGTCATGAGAAGTAAAAACGCGATCCAGAACTTTATTGCCAACTGCATGGCAGTCGGCACCAATAACGCCAAGCACTAGTGTTGCTTTCTTCATGGGTAATCCTTTGTAAGACAGAGAGTAAAATAAGTTACACACGTCGTATTTATGGCCGTTTCTGTGGCACATGATTAATAACACTGGAGTGTCTGTGTCCTGTCGTCTGGTTGCAATTGATCTATTTTCAAAATATCTTTCGAAAAATGCTTGTTTATGTGATTGCTTTAAATATGACGGTTATTTCAATGGGTTACGTATATGGTTGTTATTGATTTTAATTTTTCAAATTATATTGATTTAATGTATTGATATATTTGTGATCAACATCTGATTTGCATTTTTTAAGAGGGGACTGGTTATAAAAGTAGTTCATAAAGTTTGGTGCGCATTATTAATGCAATTTACTGCCGTCTTAACATGGAATTGTAACGGTAATGTTTAAAGTAACAAATGGTTAATAACTCATTTGGGGTTGTGCTATTCATTGGACCTAATTAATCACTTCTACTCAAATGATTATTCTTGAGCAGTGGAACGTATTACTTCGAGTGGGCTGGTGTTCAATAACGTCCAGATATAATACCGTTTCATTGTCTCGTCTTGCTGCTGGGTTAATAAAAATAATTTACATATACCAACACAGGATAAACTTAGTTATTGAATCTCATGTTGTTTGATGTTGGGGCACTGAGCCGTTCATTGAATATAAAAAGGGGAAAAATACTTATATCAGATGTAATTTAGCTTAAAAGCTCTCTTTCCCTTCTTCCTGAATTCTACAAATCCATCCTTCAATGTGATTATTAGCAAAGCAACAATAACATTCCGGGGTAAAGGTTGGTGCTCATAAAGACAACAATCAATTAACTTTGATAAAAATATGTTATGTAAAATGACAACAAATTGGCTAATCTAACCAATTAGTCTTATAAAAATTGGGTAAGGCGGTTCTGTTAAATAAAATACTGGTTTTTTATCTATGCATTTCCATGGTGGTAATTTTACTGTGCTATTTGGTTACAATAAATTAACAATAAAATTACCAATGATCTATAGATTATACATGGTTAACATATCTGGTTGATTTTGATATAAATCAATTTTTAATTCTTGAAAAAAATCTGCAAAACGCGATAAATTGTCGTAGATCAAATTGGTGGGATGGTGACAATTTCACTATAAATTGATCACTGTCGAAAAATGCAAATTTGCTCAATAAAAACCTGTTTATTGTAAGGATTTTGCGGCGTAATATAATTACGGGATCAATTTGGTTTATTCATTAACATATTTGTAACTTTTTTATCATTGTCTTTCCTCTTTTGATGAAATGGCAACGATAGGGGCGAGCAAATAATTTTGTATTGGGGCATGCGTGTGACCCTTTCTAACGGGGTTCACTCTCGGAGTCTTCATGCGATGAGCAAGGAGTCATGATGTTAGATATAGTCGAACTGTCGCGCTTACAGTTTGCCTTGACCGCGATGTACCACTTCCTTTTTGTGCCGCTGACGCTCGGTATGGCGTTCCTGCTGGCCATTATGGAAACGGTCTACGTCCTTTCCGGCAAACAGATTTATAAAGATATGACCAAGTTCTGGGGCAAGTTGTTTGGTATCAACTTTGCTCTGGGTGTGGCAACCGGTCTGACCATGGAGTTCCAGTTCGGGACTAACTGGTCCTACTATTCCCACTATGTAGGGGATATCTTCGGTGCGCCGCTGGCAATCGAAGGTCTGATGGCCTTCTTCCTCGAATCCACCTTTGTAGGTCTGTTCTTCTTCGGTTGGGATCGTCTGGGTAAAGTTCAGCATATGTGTGTCACCTGGCTGGTGGCGCTCGGTTCAAACCTGTCCGCACTGTGGATTCTGGTTGCGAACGGCTGGATGCAAAACCCAATCGCGTCCGATTTCAATTTCGAAACCATGCGTATGGAGATGGTGAGCTTCTCCGAACTGGTGCTTAACCCGGTTGCTCAGGTGAAATTCGTTCACACTGTAGCCTCTGGTTATGTGACTGGCGCGATGTTCATCCTCGGTATCAGCGCATGGTATATGCTGAAAGGCCGTGACTTCGCCTTCGCTAAACGCTCCTTTGCTATCGCTGCAAGCTTCGGTATGGCTGCCGTTCTGTCTGTTATTGTTCTGGGTGATGAATCCGGTTACGAAATGGGCGACGTGCAGAAAACCAAACTGGCTGCAATTGAAGCCGAGTGGGAAACTCAACCTGCGCCTGCTGCCTTTACTCTGTTCGGTATTCCTGATCAGGATGAGCAGACGAACAAATTTGCGATCCAGATCCCTTACGCGCTGGGCATCATTGCAACGCGTTCCGTGGATACGCCAGTGATCGGCCTGAAAGAGCTGATGGTTCAGCATGAAGAACGCATCCGTAACGGGATGAAAGCGTACTCTCTGCTCGAACAACTGCGTTCTGGTTCTACCGACCAGGCGGTTCGTGACCAGTTCAATAGCATGAAGAAAGACCTCGGTTACGGTCTGCTGCTGAAACGCTATACGCCGAACGTGGCTGATGCGACTGAAGCTCAGATTCAACAGGCAACCAAAGACTCCATTCCGCGTGTAGCGCCGCTGTACTTCGCGTTCCGTATTATGGTGGCGTGTGGCTTCCTGCTGCTGGCAATCATTGCGCTCTCCTTCTGGAGTGTCATCCGCAACCGCATTGGCGAGAAAAAATGGCTGCTGCGCGCCGCGCTGTACGGTATTCCGCTGCCGTGGATTGCTGTAGAAGCGGGCTGGTTCGTGGCTGAATATGGCCGCCAACCGTGGGCTATCGGTGAAGTGCTGCCGACAGCTGTGGCGAACTCGTCACTGACCGCAGGCGATCTCATCTTCTCGATGGTGCTGATTTGCGGCCTGTATACCCTGTTCCTGGTGGCAGAATTGTTCTTAATGTTCAAGTTTGCACGCCTCGGCCCAAGCAGCCTGAAAACCGGTCGCTATCACTTTGAGCAGTCCTCCACGACTACTCAGCCGGCACGCTAAGACAGGAGTCGTCAAATGATCGATTATGAAGTATTGCGTTTTATCTGGTGGCTGCTGGTTGGCATTCTGCTGATTGGTTTTGCAGTCACTGACGGTTTCGACATGGGGGTGGGCATGCTCACCCGTTTCCTCGGTCGTAACGACACCGAGCGTCGAATTATGATTAACTCCATCGCACCACACTGGGACGGTAACCAGGTTTGGCTTATCACCGCAGGCGGCGCACTGTTTGCTGCCTGGCCGATGGTCTATGCCGCTGCGTTCTCCGGCTTCTATGTGGCGATGATCCTTGTGCTGGCATCTCTGTTCTTCCGTCCGGTCGGTTTTGATTACCGCTCCAAGATTGAAGAAACCCGCTGGCGTAACATGTGGGACTGGGGCATCTTCATTGGTAGCTTCGTTCCGCCGCTAGTGATTGGTGTGGCGTTCGGTAACCTGTTGCAGGGCGTACCGTTTAACGTTGATGAATATCTGCGTCTGTACTACACCGGTAACTTCTTCCAGCTGCTTAACCCATTCGGCCTGCTGGCAGGTGTGGTAAGCGTAGGGATGATCATTACCCAGGGCGCAACCTATCTGCAGATGCGTACCGTGGGCGAACTGCACCTGCGTACCCGTGCAACGGCACAGGTAGCGGCACTGGTGACGCTGGTCTGCTTCGCACTGGCGGGTGTATGGGTGATGTACGGTATCGATGGTTATGTCGTGAAATCGACAATGGACCATTACGCTGCCTCTAACCCGCTGAATAAAGAAGTGGTTCGTGAAGCTGGCGCATGGTTGGTGAACTTCAACAACACGCCGATTCTGTGGGCTATTCCGGCGCTGGGTGTGGTTCTGCCGCTGCTGACCATCCTGACTGCACGTATGGATAAAGCCGCGTGGGCGTTTGTGTTCTCCTCCCTGACGCTGGCCTGCATCATCCTGACTGCCGGTATCGCGATGTTCCCGTTTGTGATGCCGTCCAGCACCATGATGAATGCAAGTCTGACAATGTGGGATGCAACTTCCAGCCAGCTGACGCTTAACGTCATGACCTGGGTTGCGGTGGTTCTGGTTCCGATCATTCTGCTCTACACCGCCTGGTGTTACTGGAAAATGTTCGGACGTATCACCAAAGAAGATATTGAACGTAACACCCACTCTCTGTACTAAGTAAGGAGCTAAAAATGTGGTATTTCGCATGGATTCTGGGAACGCTTCTTGCCTGTTCGTTTGGGGTAATCACCGCGCTGGCGCTTGAGCACGTCGAATCAGGTAAAGCCGGTCAAGAAGACAGCTGATGAGTAAGGTTATCGCAACTTTGTATGCGGTAATGGACAAGCGCCCCCTGCGGGCGCTTTCCTTCGTGATGGCGCTTCTGTTAGCAGGATGTATGTTTTGGGACCCATCACGTTTTGCCGCGAAGACCAGTGAACTGGAAATCTGGCATGGTTTATTGCTGATGTGGGCCGTCTGTGCTGGCGTAATTCACGGCGTGGGTTTTCGTCCGCAGAAGGTTCTCTGGCAAGGGATTTTTTGCCCACTGCTTGCCGATATCGTTCTCATTGTCGGGCTGATTTTCTTCTTCTTTTAAATCAGAATTCTCTTTAAAAATTTATGGACCTTCAACAGTCCATAAATTTTTACGCTCCCTTAACTTGCCCTCATTCCCAAACCTCAATCGCGCGCGTATAGTAGCAGCGTTTAAAAGTTCTAATTTTTGTTGCATTACTGGGATGTAAAGTGAATACAACGCTGTTTCGATGGCCGGTTCGCGTCTACTATGAAGATACCGATGCCGGTGGTGTGGTGTACCACGCCAGTTACATCGCTTTTTATGAAAGAGCACGCACAGAGATGCTGCGTCATCATCACTTCAGTCAACAGGCTCTGATGGCTGAACGCGTTGCCTTCGTGGTGCGTAAGATGACGGTGGAATATTACGCGCCTGCGCGGCTCGACGATATGCTCGAAATACAGACTGAAATAACATCAATGCGTGGCACCTCTTTGGTTTTCACGCAACGTATTGTCAACGCTGAGAATACTCTGCTGAATGAAGCCGAGGTTCTGATTGTTTGCGTTGACCCACTCAAAATGAAGCCTCGTGCGCTTCCCAAGTCTATTGTCGCGGAGTTTAAGCAGTGACTGACATGAATATCCTTGATTTGTTCCTGAAGGCGAGCCTTCTGGTTAAACTTATCATGTTGATTTTGATTGGTTTTTCAATCGCATCCTGGGCCATTATTATCCAGCGGACCCGTATTCTTAACGCCGCGGCTCGCGAAGCCGAAGCGTTTGAGGATAAATTCTGGTCTGGAATCGAACTTTCTCGCCTCTATCAGGAGAGCCAGGGAAAACGAGATAATCTCTCGGGGTCGGAACAAATCTTTTACAGTGGGTTCAAAGAGTTTGTGCGCCTGCATCGTGCTAACAGCCATGCACCGGAAGCCGTAGTGGAAGGCGCGTCGCGCGCGATGCGTATTTCCATGAACCGTGAGCTGGAAAATCTGGAAACGCACATTCCGTTTCTCGGTACGGTAGGTTCCATCAGCCCGTATATCGGTCTGTTCGGTACAGTCTGGGGGATCATGCACGCCTTTATCGCGCTCGGCGCGGTGAAACAGGCGACGCTGCAAATGGTTGCACCGGGTATCGCAGAAGCGTTGATCGCCACGGCTATCGGTCTGTTTGCCGCAATTCCTGCGGTTATGGCTTACAACCGTCTGAACCAGCGCGTCAACAAACTGGAGCTGAACTACGACAACTTTATGGAAGAGTTCACCGCCATTCTGCACCGCCAGGCGTTTACCGTTAGCGAGAGCAACAAGGGGTAAGCCATGGCCAGAGCGCGTGGACGAGGTCGTCGCGATCTCAAGTCCGAAATCAACATTGTACCGTTGCTGGACGTACTGCTGGTGCTGTTGCTGATCTTTATGGCGACAGCGCCCATCATCACCCAGAGCGTGGAGGTCGATCTGCCAGACGCTACTGAATCACAGGCGGTGAGCAGTAACGATAATCCGCCTGTGATTGTTGAAGTGTCTGGTATTGGTCAGTACACCGTGGTGGTTGAGAAAGATCGTCTGGAGCGTTTACCACCAGAGCAGGTGGTGGCGGAAGTTTCCAGCCGTTTCAAGGCCAACCCGAAAACGGTCTTTCTGATCGGTGGCGCAAAAGATGTGCCTTACGATGAAATAATTAAAGCGCTGAACTTGTTACACAGTGCGGGTGTGAAATCGGTTGGTTTAATGACGCAGCCTATTTAAGCATCTGCGTTTCCCTTGCTTTAAGAGAGCGGGTAACAGGCGAACAGTTTTTGGGAACCGAGAGTGTCAAAGGCAACCGAACAAAACGACAAGCTCAAACGGGCGATAATTATTTCAGCAGTGCTGCATGTCATCTTATTTGCAGCGCTGATCTGGGGTTCGTTCGATGAGAATATAGAAGCTTCAGCCGGAGGCGGCGGTGGTTCGTCCATCGATGCTGTAATGGTTGATTCAGGTGCGGTAGTTGAGCAGTACAAACGTATGCAAAGCCAGGAATCAAGCGCGAAGCGTTCTGAAGAGCAGCGCAAGATGAAGGAACAGCAGGCTGCTGAAGAACTGCGTGAGAAACAAGCGGCTGAACAGGAACGCCTGAAGCAGCTTGAGAAAGAACGGTTAGCTGCTCAGGAACAGAAGAAACAGGCTGAAGAAGCCGCTAAACAGGCCGAGTTAAAGCAGAAGCAAGCGGAAGAGGCAGCAGCGAAAGCGGCGGCAGATGCTAAAGCGAAGGCTGAAGCGGAAGCCAAAGCTGCCGAAGAAGCAGCGAAGAAAGCGGCTGCGGACGCGAAGAAAAAAGCAGAAGCAGAAGCCGCCAAAGCCGCAGCCGAAGCGCAGAAAAAAGCCGAGGCCGAAGCCGCCAAAGCTGCAGCGGCGCTGAAGAAGAAAGCGGAAGCGGCAGAAGCTGCTGCAGCTGAAGCAAGAAAGAAAGCGGCAACTGAAGCTGCTGAAAAAGCGAAGGCCGAAGCTGAGCAGAAAGCGGCTGCTGAAAAGGCGGCTGCAGATAAGAAAGCCGCCGCTGAAAAAGCTGCAGCCGACAAAAAAGCAGCAGAAAAAGCGGCTGCTGAAAAGGCAGCAGCTGATAAGAAAGCAGCGGCAGAAAAAGCCGCCGCAGACAAAAAAGCCGCAGCGGCAAAAGCAGCAGCAGAAAAAGCAGCAGCTGAAAAAGCGGCTGCAGCAAAAGCTGCCGCGGAGGCAGATGATATTTTCGGTGAGCTAAGCTCTGGTAAGAATGCACCGAAAACGGGGGGAGGGGCGAAAGGGAACAATGCTTCGCCTGCCGGGAGTGGTAATACTAAAAACAATGGCGCATCAGGCGCAGATATCAATAACTATGCTGGGCAGATTAAATCTGCTATCGAAAGTAAGTTCTATGATGCATCGTCCTATGCAGGTAAAACCTGTACGCTGCGCATAAAATTGGCACCGGATGGCATGTTACTGGATATCAAACCTGAAGGTGGCGATCCCGCTCTTTGTCAGGCTGCGTTGGCAGCAGCTAAACTTGCGAAGATCCCGAAACCACCAAGCCAGGCAGTATATGAAGTGTTCAAGAACGCACCATTGGACTTCAAACCGTAATCGCGATGTTGGTCGTCACGGCGGTCAACATCAGACATCGGTTGTCGCAGGGTTCTGGTAGTTTTGTGTATTTGAGTTTGTTAACATTCTGCTAAATTATCGTGGGCTATCTGTCCAGATAAGGGAGATATGATGAAGCAGGCATTACGAGTAGCATTTGGTTTTCTCATACTGTGGGCGTCAGTTCTGCATGCTGAAGTCCGCATTGTGATCGACAGTGGTGTAGATTCCGGTCGTCCTATTGGTGTCGTTCCATTCCAGTGGGCGGGTCCAGGTGCGGCACCTGAAGATATTGGCGGCATCGTTGCTGCTGACTTGCGTAACAGCGGTAAATTTAATCCGTTAGATCGCGCTCGTCTGCCTCAACAGCCAGGTAGCGCGCAGGAAGTTCAACCTGCTGCATGGTCTGCGCTGGGCATTGACGCTGTCGTTGTAGGTCAGGTCACTCCGAATCCGGACGGTTCTTACAATGTTGCTTATCAGCTGGTTGATACCGGCGGTGCACCGGGTACTGTGCTTGCTCAGAACTCATACAAAGTAAACAAACAATGGCTGCGTTACGCTGGCCATACCGCCAGTGATGAAGTGTTTGAAAAACTGACCGGCATTAAAGGTGCGTTCCGTACCCGTATTGCCTATGTTGTTCAGACCAATGGTGGCCAGTTCCCGTATGAGTTGCGCGTGTCTGACTATGATGGCTACAACCAGTTTGTGGTTCACCGTTCTCCGCAGCCGCTGATGTCTCCGGCGTGGTCACCGGACGGTTCTAAACTGGCATATGTTACCTTCGAAAGCGGTCGTTCTGCGCTGGTAATCCAGACGCTGGCTAACGGTGCAGTGCGTCAGGTTGCTTCCTTCCCGCGTCACAACGGTGCGCCTGCATTCTCGCCGGACGGCAGCAAACTGGCTTTTGCTCTGTCGAAAACTGGTAGCCTGAATCTGTACGTAATGGATTTAGCCTCTGGTCAAATCCGTCAGGTAACAGATGGTCGCAGCAACAACACCGAACCGACCTGGTTCCCGGACAGTCAAAACCTGGCCTTCACCTCTGACCAGGCCGGTCGTCCGCAGGTTTATAAAGTGAATATCAACGGCGGTGCGCCGCAACGTATTACCTGGGAAGGTTCGCAGAACCAGGATGCGGATGTCAGCAGCGACGGTAAATTTATGGTAATGGTTAGCTCCAATGGTGGGCAGCAGCACATTGCCAAACAAGATCTGGTAACGGGAGGCGTACAAGTTCTGTCCTCAACGTTCCTGGATGAAACGCCAAGTCTGGCACCTAACGGCACTATGGTAATCTACAGCTCTTCTCAGGGGATGGGATCCGTGCTGAATTTGGTTTCTACAGATGGGCGTTTCAAAGCGCGTCTTCCGGCAACTGATGGACAGGTCAAATTTCCTGCCTGGTCGCCGTATCTGTGATAATAATTAATTGAATAGTAAAGGAATCATTGAAATGCAACTGAACAAAGTGCTGAAAGGGCTGATGATTGCTCTGCCTGTTATGGCAATTGCGGCATGTTCTTCCAACAAGAACGCCAGCAATGACGGCAGCGAAGGCATGCTGGGTGCCGGCACTGGCATGGATGCGAACGGCGGAAATGGCAACATGTCTTCCGAAGAGCAGGCTCGTCTGCAAATGCAACAGCTGCAGCAGAACAACATCGTTTACTTCGACCTGGACAAATACGATATCCGTTCTGACTTCGCTCAAATGCTGGATGCGCACGCAAACTTCCTGCGTAGCAACCCGTCTTACAAAGTCACCGTAGAAGGTCACGCGGACGAACGTGGTACTCCGGAATACAACATCTCCCTGGGTGAACGTCGTGCGAACGCCGTTAAGATGTACCTGCAGGGTAAAGGCGTTTCTGCAGACCAGATCTCCATCGTTTCTTACGGTAAAGAAAAACCTGCAGTACTGGGTCATGACGAAGCGGCATACTCCAAAAACCGTCGTGCGGTACTGGTTTACTAAGAGAATTGCATGAGCAGTAACTTCAGACATCAACTATTGAGTCTGTCGTTACTGGTTGGTATAGCGGCCCCCTGGGCCGCTTTTGCTCAGGCACCAATCAGTAGTGTCGGCTCAGGCTCGGTCGAAGACCGCGTCACTCAACTTGAGCGTATTTCAAATGCTCACAGCCAGCTTTTGACCCAACTCCAGCAGCAACTCTCTGATAATCAGTCCGATATTGATTCCCTGCGTGGTCAAATTCAGGAAAATCAGTATCAACTGAATCAGGTCGTGGAGCGGCAGAAGCAGATCTTGTTGCAGATCGATAGCCTTAGCAGCGGTGGTGCAGCGGCACAATCAGCCGGCGGCGATCAAAGCGGAGCGGCGGCAACGACGCCAACAGCTGATGCAGGTACTGCGAATGCTGGTGCGCCGGTGAAAAGCGGCGATGCAAACACTGATTACAATGCAGCTATTGCGCTGGTACAGGATAAATCCCGCCAGGATGACGCGATGGTGGCATTTCAGAATTTCATCAAAAATTATCCTGATTCAACTTACCTGCCCAACGCTAATTATTGGCTGGGTCAGTTAAACTACAACAAGGGTAAGAAAGATGATGCGGCGTACTATTTTGCTTCGGTAGTGAAAAACTATCCGAAGTCACCGAAGGCTGCAGATGCGATGTTTAAAGTTGGCGTCATCATGCAGGACAAAGGTGACACCGCGAAAGCAAAAGCCGTGTACCAGCAGGTTATCAGTAAATACCCTGGTACTGATGGTGCTAAACAGGCGCAAAAACGTCTGAACGCCATGTAATGCATAACACGCGACCAGAAGTCGCATTATTTCTGGTCGTGTCGTGCGATTCATAAGCAGTTGAGTGATCTACATCGAAATTTTTGTTGCGCTCAAGTCTGAAATCAGTAATATATGCCGCCGTTGCCACGGGATATCAAACAAACCGAAAGCAACGAAAAAGTGGGTCGTTAGCTCAGTTGGTAGAGCAGTTGACTTTTAATCAATTGGTCGCAGGTTCGAATCCTGCACGACCCACCAATCGCTAAGGTGGAAGCGGTAGTAAAACGTGAAGGATAACGTTGCGTCAGCAACGGCCCGAAGGGCGAGACGAAGTCGAGTCATCCTGCACGACCCACCACTTTAAGTAGTATCCAGCGCAGTATCGGGTGATTAGCTCAGCTGGGAGAGCACCTCCCTTACAAGGAGGGGGTCGGCGGTTCGATCCCGTCATCACCCACCACCGGGTCGTTAGCTCAGTTGGTAGAGCAGTTGACTTTTAATCAATTGGTCGCAGGTTCGAATCCTGCACGACCCACCACTAATTGCGGTGGGTTTGGTGGAAGTAGTTTGTAGTATCCAGCGTAGTATCGGGTGATTAGCTCAGCTGGGAGAGCACCTCCCTTACAAGGAGGGGGTCGGCGGTTCGATCCCGTCATCACCCACCACTCGGGTCGTTAGCTCAGTTGGTAGAGCAGTTGACTTTTAATCAATTGGTCGCAGGTTCGAATCCTGCACGACCCACCAATTTTAACATCAAACTCAGATGTTAAGCGTGAAGGATAACGTTGCGCCAGCAACGGCCCGTAGGGCGAGCGAAGCGAGTAATCCTGCACGACCCACCAATCTTAAAGATTGGATTCGAGTAAAAATCTTTCAGGTAACACCCATATGGGTCGTTAGCTCAGTTGGTAGAGCAGTTGACTTTTAATCAATTGGTCGCAGGTTCGAATCCTGCACGACCCACCATCCTGAATGATTAAGCAGCATAATCCCGCAAGGGGTCGTTAGCTCAGTTGGTAGAGCAGTTGACTTTTAATCAATTGGTCGCAGGTTCGAATCCTGCACGACCCACCAATGTAAAAAAGCGCCCTAAAGGCGCTTTTTTGCTATCTACGATACTCAAAGATTCGAACCTGCAGCAGGTTCGAGTTGAGCGCAGCGAAACAACGGAGCCGCTTGCGGCGACGGCCCGAAGGGCGAGCGAAGCGAGTCATCCTGCACGACCCACCAATGTAAAAAAGCGCCCTAAAGGCGCTTTTTTGCTATCTGCGATACTCAAAGATTCGAACCTGCAGCAGGTTCGAGTTGAGCGCAGCGAAACAACGGAGCCGCTTGCGGCGACGGCCCGAAGGGCGAGCGAAGCGAGTCATCCTGCACGACCCACCAATGTAAAAAAGTGCCCTAAAGGCGCTTTTTTGCTATTCAGGCATCCCACAATTTCAAGTTGTAAACCTGATGACATAGTCAGAGCTTGCTGTGCAAGCAACTCTACGTCGGTGGAATTAGGCGTAAAATGACGCATCCTGCACATCAGGCGTAATACGTGTGACTTTTCCTCACCATTCGGCTATTTTGTTTAGCATATAAAACAATTGAGGCCGATTGCAGCGGGTTGAACGCTTCATGTCGGTATAAACGTTAAGCCTGTAAAACGAGATGACCAAATGAGCGTGATGTTTGATCCTGAAACGGCGATATATCCTTTTCCACCGAAGCCAACGCCGTTAAGCATTGATGAAAAAGCGTATTATCGCAAGAAAATCAAACGGCTGCTGAAAGAACGTAATGCGGTGATGGTCGCCCACTACTATACCGATCCCGAAATTCAACAGCTGGCTGAAGAAACCGATGGCTGTATCTCTGATTCTCTGGAAATGGCCCGCTTCGGTGCAAAGCATCCCGCTTCTACGCTGTTAGTCGCTGGGGTGAGATTTATGGGGGAAACCGCCAAAATTCTCAGCCCGGAAAAAACAATTCTGATGCCAACACTTCAGGCTGAATGTTCACTGGATCTCGGATGTCCGATTGAAGAATTCAACGCATTTTGCGATGCCCATCCCGATCGTACTGTCGTTGTCTACGCAAACACTTCTGCTGCGGTAAAAGCGCGTGCAGATTGGGTGGTAACTTCAAGCATTGCCGTCGAACTCATTGATCATCTGGATAGTTTGGGTGAAAAAATTATCTGGGCACCAGACAAACATCTGGGGCGTTACGTGCAAAAACAGACAGGCGCAGACATCTTATGCTGGCAAGGTGCCTGTATCGTTCATGACGAGTTTAAGACTCAGGCGTTAACCCGCTTACAAAAACAGTACCCTGATGCTGCCATACTGGTGCATCCGGAGTCACCACAAGCTATTGTCGATATGGCTGATGCTGTTGGTTCCACAAGTCAGTTGATTAACGCTGCAAAAACATTGCCACATCAGCAGCTGATTGTGGCGACTGACCGGGGCATTTTCTACAAAATGCAGCAGGCCGTGCCAGATAAAGAATTGCTGGAAGCGCCAACCGCAGGCGAGGGCGCTACCTGTCGAAGTTGCGCTCATTGTCCGTGGATGGC
Organism: Escherichia sp. E10V5; assembly: GCF_004212315.1. Taxonomy (NCBI): domain Bacteria; kingdom Pseudomonadati; phylum Pseudomonadota; class Gammaproteobacteria; order Enterobacterales; family Enterobacteriaceae; genus Escherichia; species Escherichia sp. E10V5. Next base: position 137,006 of record NZ_RHJM01000007.1, on the reverse strand, counting down.
AATGAATGGCCTTCAGGCCATCGCAGAGGCGCTGGAACAGGGAGGAAGCAATCACGAGGTTCATGTTGACGAAAATCTGCGAGAGAGGGCGCTGGTGCCGCTCAACCGTATGCTGGATTTTGTGGCTACACTACGTGGATAACTGACAATAAGGCGTCACGCTACGCATTGGGGGAAAGATGGATTTTTTTAGCACACAGAGCATTCTGGTTCATATACCGATCGGTGCTGGCGGTTACGATCTCTCATGGATCGAAGCGGTGGGGACGATCGCTGGGTTACTGTGTATTGGCCTTGCCAGTCTGGAGAAGATCAGCAACTACTTTTTTGGCCTGATCAACGTTACCCTGTTTGGCATTATTTTCTTTCAGATTCAGCTGTATGCCAGCCTGCTGTTACAGGTGTTTTTCTTTGCTGCTAACATTTATGGCTGGTATGCCTGGTCGCGACAAACCAGTCAACATGAAGCTGAGTTAAAAATTCGCTGGTTGCCATTGCCGAAGGCGCTAAGCTGGTTGGCGGTTTGCGTGGTTTCGATTGGTCTGATGACGTTATTTATCAATCCGGTGTTTGCATTTTTGACCCGCGTGGCAGTCACGATTATGCAAGCATTGGGTTTGCAGGTAGTGATGCCAGAATTGCAACCGGACGCCTTCCCATTCTGGGACTCCTGCATGATGGTACTCTCCATCGTGGCAATGATCCTGATGACGCGTAAATACGTCGAAAACTGGTTATTGTGGGTCATCATTAACGTGATTAGCGTGGTGATTTTCGCCTTGCAGGGCGTCTATGCCATGTCGCTGGAGTATCTGATCCTGACCTTTATTGCCCTCAACGGCAGCCGGATGTGGATCAACAGCGCACGCGAAAGAGGTTCACGCGCGCTGTCCCATTAATGGTGATGATGTGAATGGCCAGACACCCCTTCATTCAGGTGGCAGTCTGGCCCATGACAAGGTTGATATTCCATCTGGATGGTGGCGTGCTCAATCTGATAGTGATCCATCAGATAGTGTTGGATCTGATCCAACAACGCGTCGTGATCGTGTGGCGGGATCACCTGCACATGCAGCGTCATCACTGGCTTTTCGCCCACCATCCACACATGTACATGGTGCACATTGCGGACTTCCGGGATTTCCCGGCACATGCGGCGTTTCATTTCAGCAATATCCAGCGAAACGGGCGCACCTTCAAGTAATTCATTCACGCTGTCTTTCAATAATCGCCACGCGCTGCGCAGAACCAGAAGCGACACGAGTATCGAGAGAATGGGGTCCGCAGGTGTCCAGCCGGTCCAGATAATTATCAACGCGGCGACGATAGCGCCAACGGAACCCAGCAGGTCCCCAAGCACATGCAGTGCCGCTGCTCGCACGTTGAGGTTTTTCTCTTCACTACCGTGATGAAGTAACCAGAAAGAAAGTATATTTGCCAGCAATCCCGCCACGGCAATCGCCATCATCATACCGCCTTCAACCGGACGCGGCGTGCGGAAACGTTCTATTGCCTCCCAGACAATCAAAATCGTAATCACCACCAGGGCGATGGCATTCACAAACGCCGCGAGCGTGGTCAATCTTAGCCAACCGAAAGTGTGGCGAATGGTGGGAGGACGACGTGAAAATTGCACTGCGAGTAGGGCGAAAAGCAGGGCGGCAGTATCGGTCAACATATGTCCGGCATCAGCCAGCAATGCCAGAGAACCGGAAAGAAAACCGCCAATGACTTCTACCAGCATAAACCCGGCAGTTACGCCGAAAGCATACAACAAGCGACGAGCATTATTATCTTCTGGTAGGTGTGGGGAAGTGTGTGAGTGTGAGTGCGCCATGACGAGTCATCCCTTAATTTATCTCACTTAACTTTATGACATCATACTTCTTTTAGAAGGGAAAAATTAAAAAGGAGAGCCTCCGCTCTCCCATTATCAGCCATATATCCTGGCTTACTGCGTAGTACCGTCGGTTTTGGTATCGACATCATTGTTGATGCCATCACCGGTTTGTACCTTTTTATTGATGTCCGGGCAGCGACCATCTTTGCACATGGTGTTTTTGTGCTCTTCATCTTTGGTCATGCCGCCATTATTCATGGATGAACCATTCGGGTGCAGCATCGTCCCGCCCGAGTTGGTATTAACCCCGTTATTGTCGACGTTATTTGGTGCGACATTTTCACGAGCGTCCGGGGCAACCTGGCCCGCATCTGCCGCGGCGTTTGCCTGGCCGTTATTGGTTTGCGCTCCGCTATCGGCAGCCAGAGCAGCGCCGCTGGCAAGGCTTAGAGTGGCAGTCAAAAATAGTGTGGCCAGTTTTGTCATTTTCATAGGATGCTCCTGTTATGGGCGTTATGTCGGATAACCTCTTCCAACAGTGCATTTGCAGGTGAATATAAGGCAATGGTTGAAGATTTCAGCCAGAAGAAGAGATCCAGCAGAGAATCTTGAAAAAATTAATAAACAAAGAAGTTACAGTTAGAAATTGTAGGAGAGATCTCGTTTTTCGCGACAATCTGGCGTATTTCTTACCGATTCCAGGATTATTCCGTCCATAGTGTAAAACCCCGTTTACACATTCTGACGGAAGATATAGATTGGAAGGATTGCATTCACCAAGATAAGTATGGCAACACTGGAACAGACATGAATTATCAGAACGACGATTTACGCATCAAAGAAATCAAAGAGTTACTTCCTCCTGTCGCACTGCTGGAAAAATTCCCCGCTACTGAAAATGCCGCGAATACGGTAGCCCATGCCCGAAAAGCGATCCATAAGATCCTGAAAGGTAATGATGATCGCCTGTTAGTGGTGATTGGTCCGTGCTCAATTCATGATCCTGTCGCGGCTAAAGAGTATGCCACTCGCTTGCTGGCGCTGCGTGAAGAGCTAAAAGACGACCTGGAAATCGTAATGCGCGTTTATTTTGAAAAGCCGCGCACCACGGTGGGCTGGAAAGGGCTGATTAACGATCCGCATATGGACAACAGCTTCCAGATCAACGACGGTTTGCGAATTGCCCGTAAATTGCTGCTCGATATTAACGACAGCGGTCTGCCAGCGGCGGGCGAATTTCTCGACATGATCACCCCTCAGTATCTCGCTGACCTGATGAGCTGGGGCGCAATTGGCGCACGTACCACCGAATCGCAGGTGCATCGCGAACTGGCGTCTGGTCTTTCTTGCCCGGTAGGTTTCAAAAATGGCACAGACGGTACGATTAAAGTGGCTATCGATGCCATTAATGCCGCCGGTGCGCCGCACTGCTTCCTTTCAGTGACCAAATGGGGTCATTCGGCGATTGTGAATACCAGCGGTAACGGCGATTGCCATATCATTCTGCGCGGCGGTAAAGAGCCTAATTACAGTGCAAAACACGTTGCTGAAGTGAAAGAAGGGCTGAACAAAGCAGGCCTGCCAGCACAGGTGATGATCGATTTCAGCCATGCTAACTCGTCCAAACAATTCAAAAAGCAGATGGATGTTTGTGCTGACGTTTGCCAGCAGATTGCCGGTGGCGAAAAGGCCATTATTGGCGTGATGGTGGAAAGTCATCTGGTAGAAGGCAATCAGAGTCTGGAGAGCGGGGAGCCGCTGGCTTATGGCAAGAGTATCACTGATGCCTGCATTGGCTGGGACGATACCGATGCTCTGTTACGTCAACTGGCAAATGCAGTAAAAGCGCGTCGTGGATAATTTATAGTCAAATCGCCATGACTGTATGTTTGTAGGTCTGATAAGACGCGCAGCGTCGCATCAGGCAATGTGCTCCATTGTTAGCAACGACAAACAAAAAAGCCGACTCGCTTGCAGTCGGCTTTCTCATTATTAAACAAATGACGTTTACTTCGCTTTACCCTGGTTAGCGACAGCAGCTGCTTTCGCCGCGATCTCGTCAGCATTACCCAGATAATAGCGTTTCAGCGGTTTGAAGTTCTCGTCGAACTCATACACCAGCGGCACGCCAGTCGGGATATTTAGCTCAAGAATCTCTTCTTCGCTCATGTTATCAAGATATTTCACCAGCGCACGCAACGAGTTACCATGAGCGGCGATGATTACGCGCTCACCGCTCTTCATACGCGGCAGAATGGTTTCATTCCAGTAAGGGATCACGCGGTCAATGGTCAGCGCCAGGCTTTCAGTCAGCGGCAGCTCTTTCTCGCTCAGTTTCGCGTAACGCGGATCGTGGCCCGGATAACGCTCATCATCTTTAGTCAGTTCCGGCGGAGTCACCGCAAAACCACGACGCCACTGTTTCACCTGCTCGTCGCCATACTTTTCAGCAGTTTCCGCTTTGTTCAGACCCTGCAACGCACCGTAGTGACGTTCGTTCAGTTTCCAGGATTTCTCAACGGGCAGCCATGCCTGATCCAGTTCGTCCAGCACGTTCCACAGGGTATGGATAGCGCGTTTCAGCACAGAGGTGTAAGCAAAGTCAAAGCTGTAACCTTCCTCTTTCAGCAGCTTACCTGCTGCTTTTGCTTCGCTTACGCCTTTCTCAGACAGATCCACGTCGTACCAACCGGTGAAACGGTTTTCTTTGTTCCACTGACTTTCGCCATGACGAACCAGAACCAGCTTAGTTACAGCCATATACTTACTCCTCAAATCATCTTTTAATGATAATAATTCTCATTATATTGCCGTGACGAAGCAACAGCAATGCTTACGCATAACCATAGCGAAAATAGTGTCGCAGTGTAAGGTTGTTGTGAATATTGAGTTGCAAATATGTCGGTATTTGCTGGTGATTTGAACAATACGAGGATAAAGCCCTCATGACGAGGGCTTAACATTACTCAGCAATAAACTGATATTCCGTCAGGCTGGAATACTCTTCGCCAGGACGCAAGAAGCAGTCCGGCTGCGGCCATTCAGGGTGGTTCGGGCTGTCCGGCAGAAACTCGCTTTCCAGCGCCAGCCCCTGCCAGTCGGCGTAAGGTTCAGTTCCTCTTGATGGCGTGCCGCCGAGGAAGTTGCCGGAGTAGAATTGCAGAGCCGGAGCGGTGGTGTAGACCTTCAGCTGCAATTTTTCATCTGCTGACCAGACATGCGCCGCCACTTTTTTGCCATCGCCTTTGGCCTGTAACAAGAACGCGTGATCGTAACCTTTCACTTTGCGCTGATCGTCGTCGGCAAGAAACTCACTGGCGATGATTTTGGCGCTGCGGAAATCAAAAGACGTTCCGGCGACAGATTTCAGGCCGTCGTGCGGAATGCCGCCTTCATCAACCGGCAGGTATTCGTCCGCCAGAATCTGCAACTTGTGATTGCGCACGTCAGACTGCTCGCCGTCAAGATTGAAATAGACGTGATTAGTCATATTCACCGGGCAAGGTTTATCAACTGTGGCGCGATAAGTAATAGAGATGCGGTTATCGTCGGTCAGACGATATTGCACCGTTGCGCCGAGATTACCCGGAAAGCCCTGGTCGCCATCATCTGAACTCAGGGCAAACAGCACCTGACGATCGTTCTGGTTCACAATCTGCCAGCGGCGTTTGTCGAACCCTTCCGGGCCGCCGTGCAGTTGGTTGACGCCCTGACTTGGCAACAGCGTCACGGTTTCACCGTCAAAGGTATAACGACTATTGGCGATACGGTTGGCATAACGACCAATAGAGGCCCCAAGAAATGCAGCCTGATCCTGGTAGCATTCCGGGCTGGCGCAGCCAAGCAGAGCCTCGCGGACGCTGCCATCGGAAAGCGGAATACGGGCGGAAAGTAAAGTCGCACCCCAGTCCATCAGCGTGACTACCATCCCTGCGTTGTTACGCAAAGTTAACAGTCGGTACGGCTGACCATCGGGTGCCAGTGCGGGAGTTTCGTTCAGCACTGTCCTGCTCCTTGTGATGGTTTACACACGTAAAAAGTCTCTTTAATACCTGTTTTTGCTTCATATTGTTCAGCGACAGCTTGCTGTACGGCAGGCACCAGCTCTTCCGGAATAAGCGCGACGATACAGCCGCCAAATCCGCCGCCGGTCATGCGTACGCCACCTTTGTCGCCAATCACAGCTTTTACGATTTCGACCAGAGTGTCAATTTGCGGCACGGTGATTTCGAAATCATCGCGCATAGAGGCATGAGACTCTGCCATCAACTCGCCCATACGTTTCAGGTCGCCTTTCTCCAGCGCGCTGGCAGCTTCAACGGTACGCGCGTTTTCGGTCAGGATATGACGCACGCGTTTCGCGACGATCGGGTCCAGTTCATGCGCAACAGCGTTGAACTCTTCAATGGTGACATCGCGCAGGGCTGGCTGCTGGAAGAAACGCGCACCGGTTTCGCACTGTTCACGACGGGTGTTGTATTCGCTGCCAACCAGGGTACGTTTGAAGTTACTGTTGATGATGACCACAGCTACGCCTTTCGGCATGGAAACTGCTTTGGTCCCCAGCGAGCGGCAGTCAATCAGCAAGGCATGATCTTTCTTGCCGAGTGCGGAAATGAGTTGATCCATGATCCCGCAGTTACAGCCAACAAACTGGTTTTCTGCTTCCTGACCGTTAAGCGCGATTTGTGCGCCGTCCAGCGGCAGATGATAAAGCTGCTGCAATACGGTTCCGACCGCGACTTCGAGTGAGGCGGAAGAACTTAACCCGGCACCCTGCGGCACGTTGCCGCTGATCACCATGTCCACACCGCCGAAGTTGTTGTTACGCAGTTGCAGATGTTTCACCACGCCACGAACGTAGTTCGCCCATTGATAGTTTTCATGCGCGACAATGGGCGCATCGAGGGAAAACTCGTCGAGCTGATTTTCATAATCGGCTGCCATTACGCGAACTTTACGGTCATCGCGTGGCGCACAGCTAATGACGGTTTGATAATCAATCGCGCAGGGCAGAACGAAACCGTCGTTGTAGTCGGTGTGTTCACCAATCAAATTCACGCGGCCAGGCGCCTGAATGGTGTGAGTGGCAGGGTAGCCAAATGCGTTGGCAAACAGAGATTGTGTTTTTTCTTTCAGACTCATTTCTTACACTCCGGATTCGCGAAAATGGATATCGCTGACTGCGCGCAAACGCTCTGCTGCCTGTTCTGCCGTCAGATCACGCTGGGTTTCTGCCAGCATTTCATAACCGACCATAAATTTACGTACGGTGGCGGAGCGCAGCAGAGGCGGATAAAAGTGCGCGTGCAGCTGCCAGTGTTGATTCTCTTCGCCATTAAACGGCGCACCGTGCCAGCCCATAGAGTAGGGGAAGGAGCACTGGAAGAGGTTGTCATAACGACTGGTCAGCTTTTTCAACGCCAGCGCAAGATCGCTGCGCTGGGCGTCGGTCAAATCGGTGATCCTCAAAACATGGGCTTTGGGCAGCAGTAGCGTTTCGAACGGCCAGGCAGCCCAGTAAGGCACTACGGCTAACCAGTGTTCGGTTTCGACAACGGTACGGCTACCGTCTGCCAGCTCGCGCTGGACATAATCCACCAGCATTGGCGATTTCTGCTCGGCAAAATATTCTTTTTGCAGGCGGTCTTCGCGCTCAGCTTCGTTAGGCAGGAAGCTATTTGCCCAAATCTGTCCGTGCGGATGCGGGTTAGAGCACCCCATCGCTGCACCTTTGTTTTCAAATACCTGCACCCACGGATAGGTTTTTCCCAGCTCTGCGGTTTGCTCCTGCCAGGTTTTGACGATTTCCGTCAATGCCGCAACGCTGAGTTCTGGCAGTGTTTTACTGTGATCAGGTGAAAAGCAGATCACCCGGCTGGTACCGCGCGCGCTCTGGCAACGCATCAACGGATCGTTGCTTTCTGGCGCGTCTGGCGTGTCAGACATCAAGGCCGCAAAGTCATTGGTAAAAACGTAAGTCCCGGTGTAATCGGGGTTTTTATCGCCTGTCACCCGCACATTACCTGCGCAGAGAAAGCAATCTGGATCGTGCGCAGGTAACACCTGTTTGGCTGGCGTTTCCTGCGCCCCCTGCCAGGGGCGCTTAGCGCGGTGCGGTGAAACCAGAATCCATTGCCCGGTGAGCGGGTTGTAGCGGCGATGTGGATGATCAACGGGATTAAATTGCGTCATGGTCGTTCCTTAATCGGGATATCCCTGTGGATGGCGTGACTGCCAGTGCCAGGTGTCCTGCGCCATTTCATCGAGTGTGCGCGTTACGCGCCAGTTCAGTTCACGGTCGGCTTTGCTGGCGTCCGCCCAGTAGGCTGGAAGGTCGCCCTCGCGACGCGGTGCAAAATGATAGTTAACCGGTTTGCCGCAGGCTTTGCTGAAGGCATTAACCACGTCCAGCACGCTGCTGCCTACGCCTGCGCCGAGGTTGTAGATGTGTACGCCAGGCTTGTTCGCCAGTTTTTCCATCGCCACGACGTGACCGTCCGCCAGATCCATTACGTGGATGTAATCGCGTACGCCAGTACCATCTTCGGTCGGATAATCGTTACCAAAAATAGCCAGCGAGTCGCGACGGCCTACAGCAACCTGGGCAATGTACGGCATCAGGTTATTCGGAATGCCTTGCGGATCTTCGCCCATATCGCCCGACGGATGCGCGCCAACCGGGTTGAAGTAGCGCAGCAGGGCAATGCTCCAGTCCGGCTGGGCTTTTTGCAGGTCGGTGAGGATCTGTTCCACCATCAGTTTGCTTTTGCCGTAAGGGCTTTGCGGTGTGCCGGTCGGGAAGCTTTCAACGTATGGAATTTTGGGCTGATCGCCATAGACGGTGGCGGAGGAGCTGAAGATAAAGTTTTTGACGTTAGCGGCGCGCATGGCGCTAATCAGACGCAGAGTACCGTTGACGTTGTTGTCGTAATATTCCAGCGGTTTTTGTACCGATTCGCCAACGGCTTTCAGCCCGGCGAAGTGGATCACGGTGTCGATAGCGTGATCGTGCAGGATCTCGGTCATCAACGCTTCGTTACGGATATCGCCTTCAACAAACGTTGGATGTTTGCCGCCTAAACGCTCGATAACAGGCAGTACGCTGCGCTTACTGTTACAGAGGTTATCAAGAATGATGACATCATGACCGTTTTGCAGTAATTGCACACAGGTATGACTTCCAATGTAACCGCTACCACCGGTAACCAGAACTCTCATAATTCGCTCCATTAGGCTTATGGTATGAAATAACCATAGCATAACAAAGATGCGAAAAGTGTGACATGGAATAAATTAGTGGAATCGTTTACACAAGAATTTAGCCGTTTTTTATGCGCGATTAATTGATTATAAAACAGAGGGTTTATGAATGATTGCGCTTTTTATCTGAAAAAAAGATGCGGTTTTATGCCTGGATGCGTCGAACCGTGGGCCGGATAAAGCGTTTACGCCGCATCCGGCACAGTCAGCATTACCGACTCAATTTATTTTTGTCAGCGCATAACGATAGAGGTCACCGTCTGGCACGAACTCCAGACGATGGGTAATACAGGCAGGCGCATCTTCCGCATGGTGCGAAACAAACAATAATTGCGTTTCACCTTCGCTAATTAGCACGTCAACAAAACGGCGGATAAGCTGGCGATTGAGCGGATCCAGTCCCTGTAGTGGTTCATCGAGAATAAGCAAAGTCGGATGTTTCACCAGTGCGCGGACGATCAGCGCCAGGCGTTGTTGCCCCCAGGAAAGACTATGGAAAGGAGCGTCAGCCGTACGTTTATCAATGCCGAGAATATCCAGCCACTGCTGCACCAGCTTTTGCTGACGATCCGAAACGGCCTGATAAATGCCAATCGAATCAAAATAGCCAGAAAGGATCACATTACGCACGGTAGTGCTGACCCGGTAATCCAGATGCAAACTACTGCTGACGTAACCGATATGCTTTTTAATATCCCAGATGGTTTCGCCGCTGCCGCGACGTCGGCCGAAAAGCGTCAAATCGTTGCTGTAACCTTGCGGATGATCGCCAGTAATCAGGCTTAATAATGTCGATTTTCCCGCGCCATTTGGCCCGATAATTTGCCAGTGTTCGCCAGGATTCACCTGCCAGCTAAGGTTATTAAGAATGGGGCGATCGTTATAAGAAACCACGCCGTTGTTCAGCACAATGCGCGGTTCGTTGGCGGGTAAGGCGTGACGTGCTGAAGGTTCATCCGGCTCCGGCAGTTGCACACCTTCAAGCTGTTCGCTATGCGCCAGTTGCGCGACGAGTGCTTGCTGGAGCAGTTCCTCTTTAGCGCCAGTTTCCGCTAACGTGCAATCCGCCAGCACACCAGCAAACTGGACAAATTCCGGGATCTCATCGAAGCGATTGAGCACCAGTACCAGAGTAATACCGGACTGATGTAACGAGGCGAGTAATTCTGCCAGCTGCTGACGTGAGGCAACGTCAAGACCATCGAACGGTTCATCAAGAATCAATAAGTCAGGCTTCGACATCAGCGCCTGACAGAGCAGGGTTTTACGCGTCTCGCCAGTGGAAAGATATTTAAAACGTCGGTCGAGCAGGGCGGTAATGCCGAACTGCTGCGCCAGTTGCGCACAACGCGGTGCATCCTTAACTTCATCCTGAATGATCTCAGCCGTGGTGCGCCCGGTGTCATCTTCGCCAGGGCCGAGCATATCGGTGTTATTCCGCTGCCATTCGTCACTGACGAGCTTTTGCAATTGCTCGAAGGAGAGACGAGTGATGTGGGAAAACTGGCTTTGCCGTTCACCTTTCAAAAGCGGAAGTTCACCGGCCAGCGCGCGGGCCAGCGCCGACTTCCCGCTGCCATTAGAACCGACAAACGCCCAACTATCGCCCGCGTTTAACGTTAGCTGAGGCAATTGCAGCGTTTTTGTGTCGCTAAGACGAAACGTGCCTTGCAAAATTTGCAACGATGACATTTTATATCCCATTTTGTGCAGCGATTACTGACAGGGATACGTGTTTCATAACAAATTGTCAACACGCTTAGCACAGCGTGGCGATAATCACGCTGTCGGCATTAAAGTAGGCCGTGACATTCTGTCCTTGCTGAAGAGAAGTCGCTTCATTTACCGGCACTGTGGCGCATAGTGTTTGCCCGTCGGGTAGCGCCATTAATACTTCGCACTGCTCTGCGCCGCGCTCTATATGGCGAATAATGCCCGGCAATTGGTTGTCGGCACTCTGGGCTACGGTGTCATCCTGGGTAATGTTCACCCACGGCGCTTTCAGCAGAATCAACACTTCTTTGCCTTCATCCAGCCCCAGACGCGCGCCACTTTGCGCGGTAATCGCGACTTTTAAGCGTGTTTTGCCGTCGGCCAGTAAGACATCAACATGCTGTTGAACGTCATCATGATCGCGGGCGGTGATGGTACCGAACCACTGGTTACGGGCGCTGGTTTGCAGTGAAAAACGTGAGATCGCGGCCAGCAGACTGTTCAGCGGCAGGGCGTCATCGTCACTTAACACATCAAAGGCTTTTTGCTGGATCTGGGCGAGAAGATCGTAAAGCTGAATCAGTCGTTGACCATAGCGGGTCAGCACAGCACCGCCACCGCCTTTTCCGCCCGTAGCTCGTTCAACCAGCGTATGCTCACTTAACTGATTCATTTCGTTAATGGCATCCCAGGCGCTTTTATAGCTGATACCGGCATCTTTCGCCCCCTGGCTGATGGAACCGGAAAGCGCGATGTGTTTTAGTAGCGAAATGCGGCGTGGGTCGGCAAAGAGCTTTTGTTGCAGCTTAAGAGTGAGAAGGATTTCGGCCTGCATAACAATGTCCTGGCAAAAGTCTTATTGTGACGGAAAATGAGCGCCACGCAAAGCTGACCGCACAAAAGGGGAGTGCTTTTCTGTGCTTAACGGTTAGAATAGTCACAGGACTACATCTGGAGTTGACCATGTTAGAGTTATTAAAAAGTCTGGTATTCGCCGTAATCATGGTACCTGTCGTGATGGCCATCATCCTGGGTCTGATTTACGGTCTTGGTGAAGTATTCAACATCTTTTCTGGTGTTGGTAAAAAAGACCAGCCCGGACAAAATCATTGATTCCATGAATGCCCGCTGAGTCGGGCATTTTCTTTTTCTCAACTTCCTGCTTTTCCTGCCGATATTTTTTCTATCTACCTCTCAAAGGTTAACAATAACTGCTGGGAAAATTCTGAACTTGCCGTTATATTGACGCCTACATAACGTTAAATAAAGGGGTTACAAATGGCTCGTAAATGGTTAAACCTGTTTGCCGGGGCGGCGCTCTCTTTCACTGTTGCTGGCAATGCGTTGGCGGATGAAGGGAAAATCACGGTTTTTGCCGCAGCATCACTGACCAACGCGATGCAGGATATCGCTACGCAGTATAAAAAAGAGAAAGGCGTAGACGTCGTTTCTTCTTTCGCCTCCTCTTCTACTCTGGCTCGTCAGATTGAAGCAGGTGCGCCTGCGGATCTGTTTATTTCTGCCGATCAGAAATGGATGGATTATGCAATTGATAAAAAAGGAATTGATACCGCCACGCGTCAAACCTTGCTCGGCAATAGCCTGGTCGTTGTAGCACCGAAAACCAGCGAGCAGAAAGAGTTCACCATCGACAGCAAAACTAACTGGACCTCTCTGCTGAATGGCGGCCGCCTGGCGGTTGGCGATCCGGAACATGTTCCGGCTGGCATTTATGCGAAAGAAGCTCTGCAAAAACTGGGCGCATGGGATACGCTCTCCCCGAAACTGGCTCCCGCAGAAGATGTTCGTGGGGCGCTGGCGCTGGTCGAACGTAATGAAGCGCCGCTGGGTATTGTCTACGGTTCTGACGCAGTTGCCAGCAAAGGGGTAAAAGTGGTCGCCACTTTCCCGGAAGGTTCGCATAAAAAAGTGGAATATCCGGTTGCCGTCGTGGAAGGGCATAACAACGCGACAGTGAAAGCATTTTACGATTATCTGAAGGGACCGCAGGCTGCGGAAATCTTTAAACGTTACGGATTTACAACTAAGTAATGATACTGACCGATCCAGAATGGCAGGCGGTTTTATTAAGCCTGAAAGTTTCTTCCCTGGCTGTGCTGTTTAGCCTGCCGTTTGGGATCTTTTTTGCCTGGTTACTGGTGCGTTGCACGTTTCCGGGCAAAGCTCTGCTCGACAGCGTACTGCATCTACCGCTGGTGTTACCGCCCGTGGTTGTCGGTTACTTGCTGTTAGTTTCTATGGGACGGCGCGGATTTATCGGCGAACGCCTGTATGACTGGTTTGGCATTACCTTCGCGTTTAGCTGGCGCGGCGCGGTTCTCGCTGCCGCCGTCATGTCTTTTCCGTTGATGGTGCGGGCGATTCGTCTGGCGCTGGAAGGGGTTGATGTCAAACTGGAACAGGCCGCAAGAACGCTGGGGGCTGGGCGCTGGCGTGTTTTCTTTACTATCACGTTACCGCTGACGTTGCCGGGAATTATCGTCGGTACAGTACTGGCATTTGCGCGTTCGCTCGGTGAATTTGGTGCAACCATCACCTTTGTTTCTAACATTCCAGGTGAAACGCGAACCATTCCTTCTGCCATGTATACCCTGATCCAGACCCCAGGCGGTGAAAGCGGCGCGGCGAGACTCTGCATTATTTCTATTGCGCTGGCGATGATCTCCCTGTTGATTTCAGAATGGCTGGCCAGAATCAGCCGTGAACGGGCGGGGCGCTAATCATGCTGGAACTGAATTTTTCCCAGACCTTGGGCAACCATTGCCTGACCATTAATGAAACGCTGCCCGCCAATGGCATCACTGCTATCTTTGGCGTCTCCGGTGCCGGAAAAACTTCGCTGATTAACGCCATTAGTGGACTGACGCGCCCGCAAAAAGGGCGGATTGTCCTCAATGGTCGGGTACTAAATGATGCCGAAAAAGGTATCTGCCTGACGCCGGAAAAGCGTCGCGTTGGCTATGTGTTTCAGGATGCACGGCTGTTCCCGCATTACAAAGTGCGTGGCAATCTGCGCTACGGCATGTCGAAAAGTATGGTCGATCAGTTCGATAAGCTGGTGGCGCTTTTAGGCATTGAACCGTTGCTTGACCGTTTACCGGGCAGCCTGTCCGGAGGCGAAAAACAGCGTGTGGCAATTGGTCGGGCATTGCTGACGGCTCCGGAATTATTATTGCTGGATGAACCACTGGCGTCGCTGGATCTTCCGCGCAAACGCGAGCTATTGCCTTATCTGCAACGGCTGACGCGGGAAATCAACATTCCGATGCTGTATGTCAGTCATTCGCTGGATGAAATCCTCCATCTGGCGGACAAAGTGATGGTACTGGAAAACGGCCAGGTGAAAGCTTTCGGGGCGCTGGAAGAAGTGTGGGGCAGTAGCGTGATGAATCCGTGGCTGCCGAAAGAGCAACAAAGCAGCATTCTGAAAGTAACGGTACTGGAACATCATCCGCGTTACGCAATGACCGCGCTGGCGTTGGGCGATCAACATTTATGGGTTAATAAGCTGGATGAACCGCTGCAAGCCGCGCTACGCATCCGCATCCAGGCTTCCGATGTTTCTCTGGTTTTACAACCGCCGCAACAAACCAGCATCCGCAATGTGCTGCGCGCAAAAGTCGTCAATAGCTATGACGATAACGGCCAGGTGGAAGTGGAACTGGAAGTCGGCGGTAAAACGCTGTGGGCGCGAATAAGCCCGTGGGCCAGGGATGAACTGGCGATCAAACCTGGCCTGTGGCTATACGCGCAAATTAAAAGTGTGTCGATAACCGCCTGATTAAATCAGGTGGCTATAAATAAACTGGGCGATGCTGTCGGTGGTATTGTCACCAATCACGATATTGGCGCGTGCTTTTACCGCGTCATCGGCATTGCCCATCGCTACACCCGTTCCGGCAGCCTCCAGCATACTGATATCATTGAAGTTATCGCCGAATGCGACTACGTTTTCCATCGACCAGCCTTGCGCCTCAACCCATTTCGTCAGGCGTTTGCCTTTACTGTTGCCGCCGCGTGCAATATCAACCTGATCGTGCCAGGACCATTCACACTCCAGACCCAACTCATGTTCAACATGCTTACCAAAATGCTGTAACTGCGGCAGGTCATCGTGCGTCAGAGCGAACTTCCACACGGCGTTAACTTGTTGCGCCGTTTCAGCCAGAGAAGCGACTTGTGTGAAAGTCGGGCGTTGTTCCGGCGGCAAAGTCTGCGCCCAGTTAGACGTGCGAATGACATGTCCGGTCGGATGCTCATAGACCATTGCGTCATCCACATACATCAGACCGTGAATGTGGTGTTCATTCAGCATCTCGATGAGTTGCAGGGCTTTGTTAACGGGCATTGGATCGGCTTCAAGCACCGTTTTTGCATGATAATCATACAAATAGGTGCCATTACAGCAAATAGCAGGTGTATCCAGCGCCAGCGCCTGATAAAAAGGATGAATAGCGACGTGATGGCGACCCGTGACGATAATCAATTGGTAACCTGCTTCGCGAGCGCGGGCAAGCGCTTCAATCGATGAGGGAAGCAGAGTCTTTTTCGGGGTCAATAAGGTGCCGTCTAAGTCGAGAGCAATCACGCGTGTGGTCATGGCGTTTTCCAGATTAAGGTTAAGAATTTTCGTCTGCACGAATGGTACACCTATACCACTATCGGACAAAATTCTGCGTTTTAATTCAGCATTCACCGCCAAAAGCGACTAATTTTAGCTGTTAAAGTCAGTTGCTAAATGCAAAGGAGCATTCATGAAGCAAACAGTTTATATCGCCAGCCCTGAGAGCCAGCAAATTCACGTCTGGAACCTGAATCATGAAGGCGTGCTGACGCTGACACAGGTTGTCGATGTGCCGGGGCAGGTGCAGCCGATGGTGGTCAGCCCGGATAAACGTTACCTCTACGTTGGCGTTCGTCCCGAATTTCGCGTTCTGGCGTATCGCATTGCACCAGATGATGGCGCACTGACATTTGCCGCAGAGTCTGCGCTGCCGGGTAGCCCGACGCATATTTCCACCGATCACCATGGGCAGTTTGTCTTTGTCGGCTCTTATAATGCGGGTAACGTGAGCGTAACGCGACTGGAAGATGGCCTGCCTGTGGGCGTTGTCGATGTGGTTGAGGGACTGGACGGCTGTCATTCCGCCAATATTTCACCAGATAACCGCACTCTGTGGGTTCCGGCATTAAAGCAGGATCGTATTTGCCTGTTTACGGTCAGCGATGACGGTCATCTGGTGGCGCAGGACCCCGCAGAAGTGACTACCGTTGAAGGGGCCGGTCCGCGTCATATGGTGTTCCATCCAAACGAACAATATGCATATTGCGTCAATGAGTTAAACAGCTCAGTGGATGTCTGGGAACTGAAAGATCCGCACGGCAATATCGAATGTGTCCAGACGCTGGATATGATGCCGGAAAACTTCTCCGACACCCGTTGGGCGGCTGATATTCATATCACCCCGGATGGTCGTCATTTATACGCCTGCGACCGTACCGCCAGTCTGATTACCGTTTTCAGCGTTTCGGAAGATGGCAGCGTGTTGAGTAAAGAAGGCTTCCAGCCAACGGAAACTCAGCCGCGCGGCTTTAATGTTGATCACAGCGGCAAGTATCTGATTGCCGCCGGGCAAAAATCGCACCATATCTCGGTATACGAAATTGTCGGCGAGCAGGGGCTGCTGCATGAAAAAGGCCGCTATGCGGTAGGGCAGGGGCCAATGTGGGTTGTGGTGAACGCACACTAACCGCTGATTTACCCGGCGCTGAATCTCCTGCGCCGGGAGTATTAGCCCATCTCCTGTAACGCGTGTCTCTGGCGTTCGACGATATTGGTCCACAAATTGTCTTTATCGTCAGTCCATAAATTAATCAGCAAGGCAAAAAAGCGTTCTGCTGCTGGAGAAAGTACGGCATCTTTACGGCGAATTATTCCCAATGTCCGACGTATAACGGGTTCCACCAATGGGATACCAATAATCGAAGAATAGGGCGCATGAGGCATTGCCAGGCCAGGAAGCGCCGAAATTCCCAGTCCCGCTTCCACCAATCCTAATGACGTCGAAAGATGACGCACTTCATAAAACCAGTCCAGTTTCCAGGGCTTGTCGGACAATTTTTGCTCAATTAGCAGTCGGTTGCCGCTGGAGGAACGCACGCCAATCATTTTGTAACCTACTAACTCCTGCCATTCCACCAGCTGCTTTTTGGCCAATGGATGGTCACGCCGACAGGCCAGCACGAACGGCTCATTGACCAGTGGGGTAAAGTCAATGGATGAATTTGTGACATTGTTCATGTTTATGCCAAAGTCAGATTCATTGCACAGCACCGATTCCATGCAATTATTCGTACCTTGTTCCAGAATCCGCACTTTAATATTGGGATACAGCTCATTAAATTTACCGATTGCCAGCGGTAAAAAATAAAATACGGCGGTCGGAATACACGCTAACGTCACCATACCACGATGATAAGCATTCATATCACGAATACTAAAAAGCGTTTCATCGAATTTTTTTATTAAATCCCGCGCCTCCGGGAGCAACCTTTTTCCTGCTTTTGTTAACGTAACCTTGCGAGTTGTACGCT
Organism: Escherichia sp. E10V5; assembly: GCF_004212315.1. Classification (NCBI taxonomy): domain Bacteria; kingdom Pseudomonadati; phylum Pseudomonadota; class Gammaproteobacteria; order Enterobacterales; family Enterobacteriaceae; genus Escherichia; species Escherichia sp. E10V5. Next base: position 119,575 of record NZ_RHJM01000007.1, on the reverse strand, counting down.
CAAAAAGTTGAATATGTAAATCTTCTTCCATCTTTTTTATTCTTCGCGTTAATGCAGGTTGCGTAATATTGAGTAATTTAGCGGCATTGTTAAATGAACTGGACTCTGCCAGTATGACAAATGCCTTCATACCTGATAATTCATGCTTCATTATTACTCCGAAAAATGGAAGCGGTGCATTTTAGTGATTTACAGTTAAACAGTTTAACTGCAATTTAATCACTTAAATTAATGAAAAAATGTTATTAATCGTGGAGCTAAAGTCATTAGAGATGCTTTGCCCTTAATGTAACCATATCGCAATAAGTTATGTTTTTAAATTGAGGGCATTATTATGAAAAAAATACCCTGCGTGATGATGCGAGGTGGAACCTCGAGGGGCGCGTTCCTGTTAGCGGAACATTTACCCGAAGATCAAACGCAGCGCGATAAAATATTGATGGCAATTATGGGTTCCGGTAACGATCTGGAAATAGACGGTATCGGCGGCGGTAATCCGCTGACCAGTAAAGTCGCCATTATTAGCCGTTCCGACGATCCGCGTGCTGATGTCGATTATCTGTTTGCTCAGGTTATCGTCCATGAGCAGCGTGTTGATACGACACCAAACTGCGGCAATATGCTGTCTGGGGTTGGGGCATTCGCCATTGAAAATGGTTTGATTGCAGCGACATCACCGATCACCCGTGTGCGTATCCGCAACGTCAATACTGGTACGTTCATCGACGCTGATGTGCAAACGCCAAATGGTGTTGTCAAGTACGAGGGTAGCGCCAGAATTGATGGTGTGCCAGGGACTGCCGCACCGGTCGCTCTCACTTTCCTGAATGCAGCAGGAACAAAAACCGGAAAAGTCTTCCCGACTGATAAACAGATTGATTATTTTGACGATGTTCCAGTGACCTGTATTGATATGGCGATGCCAGTCGTCATTATTCCGGCTGAATATCTGGGCAAAACAGGCTATGAATTACCGGCGGAACTGGATGCCGATAAAGCATTATTAGCCCGCATTGAATCTATCCGTCTGCAAGCGGGTAAAGCAATGGGCTTAGGCGATGTTAGTAATATGGTTATCCCTAAACCTGTGCTTATTTCTCCAGCGCAGAAAGGCGGGGCAATTAATGTGCGTTATTTTATGCCGCATTCTTGCCATCGCGCACTGGCGATAACTGGCGCTATTGCCATTTCCAGTAGCTGTGCATTGGAAGGCACCGTCACCCGACAAATCGTCCCTTCTGTGGGGTACGGCAATATCAATATTGAACACCCCAGTGGTGCGCTTGACGTTCATTTAAGTAATGACGGTCAGGATGCCACAACGTTACGTGCATCTGTTATTCGGACGACCAGAAAAATATTTTCCGGTGAAGTTTATCTTCCCTGAAAAATTTCGTTGTCGTGATAAGGACAATCAATAAAGGACTTCTGTATGAGTCATACAGAAAGAACAGGATTTTAAATGAATAAGAAATCGTTATGGAAGCTAATTCTGATATTAGCGATCCCATGTATTATTGGCGTTATGCCAGCCCCGGCAGGATTAAGCGAACTGGCATGGGTACTTTTTGGTATTTACCTGGCGGCGATTGTGGGGCTGGTTATCAAGCCTTTCCCGGAACCTGTCGTACTGTTAATTGCCGTTGCTGCCTCGATGGTGGTGGTCGGTAACTTATCCGACGGTGCGTTTAAAACCACCGCCGTATTAAGCGGTTACTCTTCAGGTACCACCTGGTTGGTGTTCTCGGCGTTTACCTTAAGCGCCGCATTTGTGACCACCGGCTTAGGCAAACGTATTGCCTATTTGCTGATTGGTAAAATTGGTAGCACTACCCTGGGTCTGGGTTACGTTACGGTATTCCTCGATCTGGTACTGGCTCCGGCAACACCGTCTAACACCGCGCGTGCGGGCGGCATTGTGTTACCGATCATCAACAGCGTGGCGGTGGCTTTGGGGTCAGAACCTGAAAAAAGCCCGCGTCGTGTCGGACATTACTTGATGATGTCCATTTACATGGTCACCAAAACCACCAGCTATATGTTCTTTACCGCAATGGCGGGGAACATTCTGGCGCTGAAAATGATCAACGACATTCTGCACCTGCAAATTAGCTGGGGGGGATGGGCGCTGGCCGCCGGATTGCCGGGCATCATTATGCTGCTGGTTACTCCGCTGGTGATTTACACCATGTATCCGCCAGAAATTAAAAAGGTGGATAACAAAACCATCGCCAAAGCGGGCCTTGCTGAACTGGGGCCGATGAAAATCCGTGAAAAAATGCTGCTCGTTGTCTTTGTGCTGGCACTGCTGGGCTGGATTTTCAGTAAGAGCCTGGGTGTTGATGAATCTTCAGTGGCAATTGTTGTTATGGCGACCATGTTGTTGCTGGGCATTGTGACCTGGGAAGACGTGGTCAAAAATAAAGGCGGCTGGAATACCTTAATCTGGTACGGCGGTATTATCGGCTTAAGCTCATTATTATCGAAAGTGAAATTCTTCGAATGGTTAGCTGAAGTCTTTAAAAATAACCTGGCATTTGATGGTCACGGTAACGTTGCTTTCTTCGTTATTATTTTCCTTAGCATCATCGTGCGTTATTTCTTCGCTTCCGGTAGTGCCTATATCGTTGCCATGTTGCCGGTATTTGCCATGCTGGCGAACGTCTCCGGCGCACCGTTAATGTTAACCGCGCTGGCACTGTTGTTCTCCAACTCCTATGGCGGCATGGTTACTCACTATGGTGGCGCGGCTGGTCCGGTCATCTTTGGTGTGGGTTACAACGATATTAAATCCTGGTGGTTGGTCGGTGCGGTACTGACGATATTAACCTTCCTGGTGCATATCACCCTCGGCGTATGGTGGTGGAATATGCTGATCGGCTGGAACATGCTGTAAATATACTCGTCATACTTCAAGCTGCATGTGCTGCGTCTGCGTTCGTTCACCCCAGTCACTTACTTATGTAAGCTCCTGGGGATTCACACGCTTGTCGCCTTCCTGCAACTCGAATTATTTAGAGTATATCCCTTCATTATTTTTCTGCGCACTTCACGGTGCGCAGACATCTGGAGCATTTGATGATCAAGTTATCTGAAAAAGGCGTGTTTCTCGCCAGTAATAACGAAATAATTGCCGAAGAACATTTCACCGGCGAAATAAAAAAAGAAGAAGCAAAAAAAAGCACTATTGCCTGGTCAATACTCTCTTCTCATAATACGTCCGGAAATATGGATAAACTTAAAATTAAGTTTGATTCATTAGCCTCTCACGATATTACCTTTGTTGGTATTGTACAGACCGCTAAAGCGTCCGGTATGGAACGTTTCCCGCTGCCGTATGTGCTGACCAACTGCCATAACTCACTCTGTGCTGTGGGCGGCACCATTAACGGTGATGACCATATTTTTGGTTTATCGGCGGCCCAGCGTTATGGCGGTATTTTTGTGCCTCCGCATATTGCGGTCATCCATCAATATATGCGTGAAATGATGGCAGGCGGCGGCAAAATGATCCTCGGGTCAGACAGCCACACCCGTTACGGTGCATTAGGGACAATGGCAGTCGGTGAGGGCGGCGGCGAGCTGGTAAAACAACTGCTTAATGACACCTGGGATATCGACTATCCGGGCGTGGTTGCGGTGCATCTGACCGGAAAACCTGCGCCGTATGTGGGGCCGCAGGATGTGGCGCTGGCTATCATCGGTGCCGTGTTCAAAAACGGTTACGTCAAAAACAAAGTGATGGAATTCGTAGGTCCCGGTGTTGCTGCGCTCTCTACCGATTTCCGTAACAGCGTTGACGTGATGACCACTGAAACTACCTGTTTAAGTTCTGTCTGGCAAACCGATGAAGAAGTGCATAATTGGCTGGCGCTGCACGGTCGCGGCCAGGATTACTGCCAGCTTAATCCTCAGCCAATGGCGTACTACGATGGCTGCATCAGCGTTGATTTAAGTGCCATCAAACCGATGATTGCGCTGCCGTTCCACCCGAGCAACGTGTATGAAATCGACACGCTGAACCAGAATCTGACTGACATTCTGCGTGAGATTGAAATTGAGTCCGAACGCGTGGCGCACGGTAAAGCCAAACTCTCGCTGCTGGATAAAGTGGAAAATGGTCGCCTGAAAGTACAGCAGGGGATTATCGCTGGCTGTTCTGGCGGTAACTATGAAAACGTTATCGCCGCAGCAAATGCGCTGCGCGGTCAATCCTGTGGCAATGACACCTTCTCGCTGGCGGTTTACCCGTCATCACAGCCGGTGTTTATGGATCTCGCCAAAAAAGGTGTGGTAGCAGATTTGATTGGCGCAGGCGCAATCATCAGAACTGCGTTCTGCGGCCCATGCTTTGGCGCGGGCGATACGCCAATCAACAACGGTTTGAGTATTCGCCACACCACGCGTAACTTCCCGAACCGTGAAGGCTCTAAGCCAGCCAATGGGCAGATGTCAGCGGTAGCGTTGATGGACGCTCGTTCTATCGCTGCGACTGCGGCAAACGGTGGCTATTTAACCTCTGCCAGCGAACTCGATTGCTGGGACAACGTGCCGGAGTACGCCTTCGATGTAACGCCGTATAAAAACCGTGTTTATCAGGGCTTTGTGAAAGGGGCGACTCAGCAACCGCTGATTTACGGACCGAATATCAAAGACTGGCCGGAATTAGGCGCGCTGACTGACAATATCGTCCTCAAAGTGTGCTCGAAGATCCTCGACGAAGTGACCACCACCGACGAATTGATTCCTTCCGGAGAAACCTCTTCGTATCGTTCAAATCCAATTGGTCTGGCGGAGTTTACCCTGTCACGCCGTGATCCGGGTTATGTTGGCAGAAGTAAAGCCACTGCCGAGCTGGAAAATCAGCGTCTGGCGGGGAATGTCAGCGAACTGGCAGACGTTTTTGCGCGTATTAAGCAGATTGCTGGTCAGGAAAATATTGATCCGCTGCAAACTGAAATTGGCAGCATGGTCTATGCGGTCAAACCAGGCGATGGTTCTGCGCGTGAGCAGGCGGCGAGTTGCCAGCGTGTGATTGGCGGTCTGGCGAATATTGCCGAGGAGTACGCGACTAAACGCTACCGTTCTAACGTCATCAACTGGGGGATGTTACCGCTGCAAATGGCGGAAGCACCGAATTTTGACGTAGGTGATTACATTTACATCCCTGGCATTAAAGCTGCGCTGGATAATCCAGGTATGACGTTTAAAGGTTATGTGATCCATAAAGATGCGCCGGTAACGGAGATTACGCTCTATATGGAAAGTCTGACTGCTGAAGAGCGCGAGATTATCAAAGCGGGTAGTTTGATTAACTTCAATAAAAACCGTCAGATATAGCAGAGCAAGGGATACCAATGTTTTCATTGGTATCCCTCTCATACAGCAATTATATTTCTATCAATTAATTATTACCCATTCGATTAATGGTATGCGTCACATTATTTATCCACATTGTGGATGTGTTGGTGTTTTAATATAACCAATGATGATGAATATTGTAAATTGTTACTAAGAAATGATTTCTCTGTCGCAATAATATGTCTATCTTAAAGATGCTTTGGCGAGATATATGGCTCCATGGTTACAATTGTAGTAAGGGAGTTTGATGATATTTTTGTATCGTAATTTAAAGATGCAATATTCAAAATGATTGCTTATATATCTATTGTTACATAGCTATTGATAACAGGTGGTTTTATGAAGTGGGGTATGTATTTATTCTTTTTATCATTATTGCAGATTCTATTTCTGATAAAAATGAAGTCGTTATCTAAAGCGTGTAAAATTGAAAATAGCTATTTAGTTATGCAGCCGGTATCTTTACCTATAAAAATTTTCACCAGCAGTTTGTGTATAATGGCATTTTCATTTTTTATCGGTTTTATTCGCAATTGTCAAGTCGTAACTGAAAATAATATACACTTTTTAACAGGTATGGATAATCTGATGGCATGGTTGCTTGGAAGTGGATTAATGGTTGGCATTAGTGGTTTGCTAATACCCTATTTTTTATCAAAGCTATCGAAATTTCAGACAAAGGGATTGTGATTGAAAATGTGGATGTCCCATACTCATTAAAAAATTTTCTGCAGGAAATAACGTCAGGGTATTTATTTAGTTTTATTTGAAAGGGAAAAAATATGTTTATGCGACGACCAGCAAAAATGAACTGGAGTGGGAGACTAAAGCGGAAGGGATAAATTTTCCTGAAACAGATGCTAAAAAAAGATTAATTAGTGTATTGGAGCGAAATAAGAAAAACGCTAAAGTTATTTTCTTTCCGTTATCGATAAAAATTGCAGCGGTTTTATTTGTCATGATGTTAATATTGACTTTCATGACTTTATAATTCCGGATGAGATGTATACACATCACCATCCGGTAATTTTAAACGTATTACTTCTTCGCTTCTGCAACCACTTTGCTACCCACGCCGCGGTTATTGTATTCCCACATGCGGTTGTAGTTAGTGTCATTCAGATTGCGCTGTACTTCGTCGCTATCGTCAACGCTGCCGGTATTACCCGCAAATGGACGATTGGAAATCACCGCATCAGCCCACGGTTTAGCCGTGTTAAAACCTTCGTTGATGGCGCTATCACGGATCACCACCTGACCGTTGGTATTGGCATCAACATCCAGCGAGCGGCCCAGTTGCGCCACGCCATCACCGGAAGCATTGAAACGGCTGTTTACGGCGAGGAAACCGTAATAGATGTTAGACAGCGTAGCCGGTGCAAACACATACGCTTCTTGCTGGGTACGGGAGTTCACCACGCGGAATTCGGTGTTATCGAACACCACCGCGCCGCGACCAGAAACGATATCCACATCCCCTTCAATATAGCTATTCGTCACCAGAGTACGCGGTTGACGATTGGTTTCCAGACGGTTTTGCACACCACTGTTGGTGACAAAGAAGGTGTTCTGACGACCGAGAATGTTGACGTTATTGATCTGCACTTTGTCGCCATCAGTACGCAGCGCCACCGCCGGATGGTTACCCGCATCTACGCTATCGCCCAGCGTGTTTTCGATGGTCAGGTTTTGCAGTTGCAGGCCATTGTTTTGTGACCAGAAAACCGCAGAGCAGAGCACGCCAATGCTGTCGCTGCGTTTGCTCTGGCAGCTATCGTACATATACCACGCTGGTTTACCTGGCATATATTTGCCGCGCGGGTTGACGTCGTGACGCCAGTCGGCAGGACTCATGCCACCATCAAGGGAAAGCCCAATCTTCACATCAATCGGTTTTTCGCCTGTACCGTAAACGGTGATTCCACCCGGAGCTGCAGGGACATAGACCGTGCCTTCATACTCACCTGGCATCACAGCAATATATTGGCGTTTATTGGTACGTTTGATAATTGCCGCATCCACCGCTGCCTGAATAGTCGTGTGCGTCACGCCCGGTGTACCCGCCGGTCCGACAACAAAGTCAGGTTGCGCAGGCAGAGTAATCGGGGAAGGATTCCACGCCGCAGCACCAGGCGTCAGGGACGCAAAATAGTGTTGAGCATCGAAATTCTGCGCTTCTTTTGCCGACAGAATCGGGCGAGAAGAGGTACCAGGCGCGGTTTGATCAGAAGGACGTTGATCGGGCGGTGTTGAGCTACAGGCGGTCAGCGTCACGCCAAAAGCCAATGCCAGCGCCAGACGGGAAACTGAAAATGTGTTCACAGGTTGCTCCGGGCTATGAAATAGAAAAATGAATCCGTTGAAGCCTGCTTTTTTATACTAACTTGAGCGAAACGGGAAGGTAAAAAGACAAAAAGTTGTTTTTAATACCTTTAAGTGATACCAGATGGCATTGCGCCATCTGGCAGAGTGATTAACTGAACATCGCGGTAATCGATGCGCTGGCGAGAGAGTGGAAATGGACGTTAAACCCGACCATCGCGCCGCTGGCACCTTCATCGACATCAATACGTTCTACATCCAGCGCGTGAACGGTAAAAATGTAGCGATGCGTTTCGCCTTTCGGCGGCGCGGCGCCATCGTACCCGGTTTTACCAAAATCGGTACGCGTCTGCAAAACGCCGTCTGGCATTGCTACCAGACCAGAGCCAAACCCCTGCGGCAATACGCGGGTATCAGCGGGTAAGTTAACCACTACCCAGTGCCACCAGCCGGAGCCGGTTGGCGCATCCGGGTCGTAGCAGGTGACAACAAAACTTTTCGTTCCCGCAGGAACATCATCCCACGCCAGATGCGGCGAAATATTATCGCCATCGTAACCCATGCCATTAAAGACATGACGATGTGGCAGCTTATCGCCATCGCGCAGATCATTACTGATGAGTTTCATGAACCCTCCTTTCTTGTTTGCAGAAAGTGTAGCCAGAAACCTTCAGGCTGACTGCTCGTTATTGGCAAAAAAATGTTTCATCTTGTACCGCACGGTTAACCGCTGCGGTCAGGCGCTGCAACTGTTCAGGGCGAATAATATAGGGCGGCATCAGGTAAATTAGCTTGCCAAAAGGCCGGATCCAGACGCCCTGTTCGACAAAGAATTTTTGCAGCGCTGCCATATTCACCGGGCGAGTGGTTTCGACCACGCCAATTGCCCCCAGCACGCGCACATCGGCAACCATTTCGGCATCACGGGCGGGGGCAAGTTGCTCGCGCAGCTGTACTTCAATAGCCGCCACCTGTTGCTGCCAGTCGCCAGATTCGAGAATCGCCAGGCTGGCGTTTGCTGCTGCGCAGGCCAGCGGATTGCCCATAAACGTTGGCCCATGCATAAAGCAACCGGCTTCGCCGTTACTAATGGTTTCCGCAACCTCACGCGTGGTAAGCGTGGCGGAAAGGGTCATCGTGCCTCCGGTTAAGGCTTTACCGAGGCACAAAATGTCCGGCGCGATTTCTGCATGTTCGCAGGCAAACAGTTTGCCGGTACGACCAAATCCGGTGGCGATCTCGTCAGCAATTAGCAAGATACCTTCACGGTCGCACATTTTGCGGATTCGTTTTAACCATTCCGGATGGTAGATGCGCATCCCGCCTGCGCCCTGGACAATCGGTTCAATGATCACCGCCGCGATTTCATGGCGATGCGCTGCCATCAGGCGGGCAAAGCCCACCATATCGCGCTCATCCCATTCGCCATCCATACGGCTTTGTGGAGCCGGAGCAAACAAGTTTTCTGGCAGATAGCCTTTCCACAGGCTGTGCATTGAGTTGTCCGGATCGCACACCGACATCGCGCCAAAGGTATCGCCATGATAACCATTGCGGAAGGTCAGAAAACGCTGGCGCGCTTCGCCTTTGGCCTGCCAGTACTGCAACGCCATCTTCATCGCCACTTCCACCGCCACGGAACCGGAGTCCGCGAGAAAAACGCATTCCAGCGGTTGTGGCGTCATTGCCACCAGTTTGCGGCACAGCTCAATGGCTGGCGCATGGGTGATACCGCCAAACATCACATGCGACATAGCATCAATTTGCGACTTCATCGCGGCATTGAGTTGCGGATGATTGTAGCCGTGGATCGCCGCCCACCAGGACGACATACCGTCAACCAGGCGTCTACCGTCAGACAAAATCAGCTCGCAACCTTCGGCGCTCGCCACCGGATAAACCGGCAGCGGGGAGGTCATGGATGTGTATGGGTGCCAGATATGGCGTTGGTCAAAGGCAAGATCGTCCGTTGTCATAATCGACTTGTAAACCAAATTGAAAAGATTTAGGTTTACAAGTCTACACCGAATTAACAACAAAAAACACGTTTTGGAGAAGCCCCATGGCTCACCGCCCACGCTGGACATTGTCGCAAGTCACAGAATTATTTGAAAAACCGTTGCTGGATCTGCTGTTTGAAGCGCAGCAGGTGCATCGTCAGCATTTTGATCCTCGTCAGGTGCAGGTCAGCACTTTGCTGTCGATTAAAACCGGAGCTTGTCCGGAAGATTGCAAATATTGCCCGCAAAGCTCGCGCTACAAAACCGGACTGGAAGCCGAGAGGTTGATGGAAGTCGAACAGGTGCTGGAGTCGGCGCGCAAAGCGAAAGCGGCGGGATCGACGCGTTTTTGCATGGGCGCGGCGTGGAAGAATCCCCACGAACGCGATATGCCGTATCTGGAACAAATGGTGCAGGGGGTAAAAGCGATGGGCCTGGAGGCGTGTATGACGCTGGGTTCGTTGAGTGAATCTCAGGCGCAGCGCCTTGCGAATGCCGGGCTGGATTACTACAACCACAACCTCGACACCTCGCCGGAGTTTTACGGCAATATCATCACCACACGCACTTATCAGGAACGTCTCGATACGCTGGAAAAAGTGCGCGATGCCGGGATCAAAGTCTGTTCTGGCGGCATTGTCGGCTTAGGCGAAACAGTAAAAGATCGCGCCGGATTATTGCTGCAACTGGCAAACCTGCCGACGCCGCCGGAAAGCGTGCCAATCAACATGTTGGTGAAGGTGAAAGGCACGCCTCTGGCCGATAACGATGATGTCGATGCCTTTGATTTTATTCGCACCATTGCCGTAGCGCGGATCATGATGCCGACCTCTTACGTGCGCCTTTCTGCCGGACGTGAGCAGATGAACGAACAGACTCAGGCAATGTGCTTTATGGCTGGCGCAAACTCGATTTTCTACGGCTGCAAACTGCTGACTACGCCGAATCCGGAAGAAGATAAAGACCTGCAACTGTTCCGCAAACTGGGGCTGAATCCGCAGCAAACCGCCGTTCTGGCGGGCGATAACGAGCAACAACAGCGTCTGGAGCAGGCGCTGATGACCCCGGACACCGACGAATATTACAACGCGGCAGCACTATGAGCTGGCAGGAGAAAATCAACGCGGCGCTCGATGCGCGGCGTGCTGCCGATGCCCTGCGTCGCCGTTATCCGGTGGCGCAAGGAGCCGGACGCTGGCTGGTGGCGGACGAGCGCCAGTATCTGAACTTTTCCAGCAATGATTACCTCGGTTTAAGCCATCATCCGCAAATTATCCGTGCCTGGCAGCAGGGGGCGGAACAATTTGGCGTCGGTAGCGGCGGTTCCGGTCATGTCAGCGGTTATAGCGTGGCGCATCAGTCGCTGGAAGAAGAGTTGGCCGAGTGGCTGGGCTATTCGCGGGCGCTGTTGTTTATCTCTGGTTTTGCCGCTAATCAGGCGGTCATTACTGCGATGATGGCGAAAGAGGATCGTATTGTTGCCGACCGGCTTAGCCACGCCTCCTTGCTGGAGGCTGCCAGTTTAAGCCCGTCGCAGCTTCGCCGTTTTACTCATAACGATGTCGCTCATCTGGAACGTCTGCTTGCTGCCTCCTGTCTGGGGCAGCAACTGGTGGTGACAGAAGGTGTGTTTAGTATGGACGGCGATAGCGCGCCGCTTACGGAAATTCAACAGGTAACGCAACAGCACAATGGCTGGTTGATGGTCGATGATGCCCACGGCACGGGGGTTATCGGTGAACAGGGGCGAGGCAGTTGTTGGCAGCAAAAGGTGAAGCCGGAACTGCTGGTAGTCACTTTTGGCAAAGGATTTGGTGTCAGCAGCGCGGCGGTGCTTTGTTCTGATAGCGTGGCGAATTATCTGCTGCAATTCGCCCGCCATCTTATCTACAGCACCAGTATGCCGCCCGCTCAGGCGCAGGCATTACGTGCATCGCTGGCGGTCATTCGTAGTGATGAGGGTGATGCACGGCGCGAAAAACTGGCGGCACTCATTACGCGTTTTCGTGCCGGAGTGCAGGGGCTGCCGTTTACGCTTGTGGATTCATGCAGCGCCATCCAGCCATTGATTGTCGGTGATAACAGCCGTGCGTTACAACTGGCAGAAAAACTGCGCCAGCAAGACTGCTGGGTCACGGCGATTCGCCCGCCAACCGTACCCGTCGGCACTGCGCGACTGCGCCTGACGTTGACTGCGGCACATGAAACACAGGATATCGACCGTCTGCTGGAGATGCTGCATGGCAACGGTCAATAAACAAGCCATTGCGGCGGCATTTGGTCGGGCAGCCGCGCAATACGAGGAACACGCAGATTTACAGCGCCAGAGTGCCGATGCCTTACTGGCAATGCTCCCACAGCGTAAATACCCCCACGTACTGGATGCTGGCTGTGGACCAGGCTGGATGAGCCGCCACTGGCGCGAACGTCACTCGCAGGTGACGGCCTTAGATCTCTCGCCACTTATGCTTGCGCAGGCACGCCAACAAGATGCCGCAGATCATTATCTGGCGGGCGATATCGAATCCTTACCGCTGGCGAATGCGACGTTCGATCTTGCATGGAGCAATCTCGCGGTGCAGTGGTGCGGTAATTTATCCACGGCACTCCGCGAGCTGTATCGGGTGGTGCGCCCCGGAGGCATGGTCGCGTTTACCACGCTGGCGCAGGGATCGTTACCCGAACTGCATCAGGCGTGGCTGGCGGTAGACGAACGCCCGCATGCTAATCGCTTTTTACCGCCAGATGAAATCGAACAGTCGCTGAAAGGCTTGCGTTATCAACACCATATTCAGCCCGTCACACTGTGGTTTGATGATGCGCTCAGTGCCATGCGCTCGCTGAAAGGCATTGGCGCAACGCATCTTCATGAAGGGCGCGACCCGCGAATATTAACGCGTTCGCAGTTGCAGCGATTGCAACTAGCCTGGCCGCAACAACAGGGGCGATATCCTCTGACGTATCATCTTTTTTTGGGAGTGATTGCTCGTGAGTAAACGTTATTTTGTCACCGGAACGGATACCGAAGTAGGGAAAACCGTCGCCAGTTGTGCGCTTTTACAGGCCGCGAAGGCGGCAGGCTACCGGACGGCAGGTTACAAACCTGTTGCTTCCGGCAGCGAAATGACAGTAGAAGGCTTACGTAATAGCGACGCACTGGCGTTGCAACGCAACAGTAGCCTGCAGCTGGATTACGCCACGGTAAACCCTTACACCTTCGCAGAACCGACCTCGCCGCACATCATCAGTACGGAAGAGGGCAGACCCATCGACCCCGTGGTTATGAGCGCCGGATTACACGCGCTGGCACAGCAGGCAAACTGGGTACTGGTAGAAGGTGCAGGAGGCTGGTTTACGCCGCTTTCTGAGTCTTTCACTTTCGCGGATTGGGTAACGCAAGAACAACTGCCAGTGATACTGGTTGTGGGCGTGAAACTCGGCTGTATTAATCACGCGATGCTGACCGCACAGGCTGTACAGCAAGCCGGACTTACCCTTGCAGGGTGGGTAGCGAACGATGTCACTCCACCAGGCAAACGTCACGCTGAATATATGGCCACGCTCAAGCGGATGATTTCCGCACCGCTGCTTGGGGAGATCCCATGGCTTGATGAACCCCCTGAAAACGCGCTAACCGGAAAGTACCTCAATCTCACCGCATTGTTGTAGCAATATATTTGGTTAAATTGCGAGCGAGATCGCGTCGTCTGCTGCCTGCAATTCAACCAATTAAATTTCAAAAGAATTGAGAAAAAATATTTACCCCCACAATATGCGGTTAGTGTGGGAATTGCCCAAGCGGCAGGGCATACGGGCTGCAGGCAGTTATCCACTATTCCTGTGGATAACCATGTGCATTAGAGTTAGAAAACGCGATGCAAGCGAGAGAATACGCGGCTTGCACGCGAATTGACGCGAAAGAAGGCTTAAGGAAATATTTGTTATTTTTCAATTAATTATATAAAAGCAATGGCAGTCATGAAAGTGACATCTCTTGCCATAAATCCGTCATCAGCCATCTTGACAATTGTTAAAAAAGCCGTTGCTTTGGGGATAACCCCGCAATCCTGGAGTTTTATCTCGTCACTGAGCAAATTATGCTCATGATTGATACCTTCGTTGACGGTGTAACAGAAATAATGTGGCGTGAAACTGTTTTTTTATCCAGTATAATTTGTTGGCATTATTAAGCACGACGAGTAAAATTACATACCTGCCCGCCCACTCCTTCAGGTAGCGACTCATGAGTAAACCGTTCAAACTGAATTCCTCTTTTAAACCTTCTGGCGATCAGCCTGAAGCAATTCGACGCCTCGAAGAAGGGCTTGAAGATGGCCTGGCTCACCAGACTCTACTCGGCGTAACGGGCTCCGGGAAAACATTTACCATTGCTAACGTCATTGCCGACCTTCAGCGCCCGACGATGGTGCTGGCGCCCAACAAAACGCTGGCAGCCCAGTTGTACGGCGAGATGAAAGAATTTTTCCCGGAAAATGCGGTGGAATACTTCGTCTCTTACTACGACTACTATCAACCGGAAGCCTATGTGCCGAGCTCGGACACCTTCATTGAAAAAGATGCCTCGGTAAACGAACATATTGAACAGATGCGGCTTTCAGCGACCAAAGCTTTGCTGGAGCGGCGCGATGTGGTGGTGGTCGCCTCTGTTTCAGCCATCTACGGTCTGGGCGACCCTGACTTATATCTTAAGATGATGCTGCATCTGACGGTCGGCATGATTATCGATCAGCGCGCGATTCTGCGGCGCCTGGCGGAACTGCAATACACCCGTAACGACCAGGCGTTCCAGCGCGGGACTTTCCGTGTTCGCGGGGAAGTGATTGATATTTTTCCGGCGGAGTCCGACGACGTTGCGCTACGTGTTGAATTGTTCGACGAAGAGGTAGAGCGGTTGTCGCTTTTCGACCCGTTAACAGGGCAGATTATCTCAACCATTCCCCGCTTTACCATTTACCCGAAAACACACTACGTTACCCCGCGTGAACGTATTGTGCAGGCGATGGAAGAGATCAAAGAAGAGCTGGCCGATCGGCGCAAAGTGCTGCTGGCAAATAACAAGCTGCTGGAAGAACAACGCCTGACTCAGCGTACCCAGTTTGATCTGGAGATGATGAACGAGCTCGGTTATTGCTCAGGCATTGAAAACTATTCGCGCTTTCTTTCCGGTCGTGGACCCGGTGAGCCACCGCCGACGCTGTTTGATTATCTCCCCGCCGATGGCCTGTTGGTGGTCGATGAATCCCACGTGACTATTCCGCAAATTGGCGGCATGTATCGAGGCGACCGTGCGCGTAAAGAGACGCTGGTGGAGTACGGTTTCCGCCTGCCCTCGGCGCTGGATAACCGTCCGCTGAAATTCGAAGAGTTCGAAGCGTTAGCCCCGCAAACCATCTATGTTTCTGCAACACCCGGTAATTACGAGCTGGAGAAATCCGGTGGCGACGTGGTGGATCAGGTCGTGCGTCCAACAGGGCTGCTGGACCCGATTATCGAAGTGCGCCCGGTAGCGACCCAGGTTGATGATCTTCTCTCAGAAATTCGCCTGCGGGCGGCAATTAACGAACGCGTACTGGTCACGACGTTGACTAAGCGGATGGCGGAAGATCTCACCGAATATCTGGAAGAACACGGTGAACGCGTGCGTTATCTTCACTCGGATATCGACACCGTCGAGCGTATGGAAATCATCCGCGACTTGCGTTTGGGCGAGTTTGATGTGCTGGTGGGGATCAACTTACTGCGCGAAGGTCTGGATATGCCAGAAGTTTCGCTGGTGGCGATCCTCGACGCTGACAAAGAAGGCTTCCTGCGTTCCGAACGTTCATTGATTCAGACCATTGGTCGCGCGGCGCGTAACGTCAACGGTAAAGCGATTCTCTACGGCGATAAGATCACCCCATCAATGGCGAAAGCGATTGGCGAAACCGAACGTCGCCGCGAGAAGCAGCAGAAGTACAACGAGGAACACGGCATTACGCCGCAAGGTTTGAACAAGAAAGTGGTCGATATCCTGGCGCTGGGGCAGAACATTGCCAAAACCAAAGCGAAGGGCAGAGGAAAATCGCGCCCGATTGTTGAGCCGGATAATGTACCGAT
This sequence comes from Escherichia sp. E10V5, assembly GCF_004212315.1. Classification (NCBI taxonomy): domain Bacteria; kingdom Pseudomonadati; phylum Pseudomonadota; class Gammaproteobacteria; order Enterobacterales; family Enterobacteriaceae; genus Escherichia; species Escherichia sp. E10V5. The sequence goes on along the minus strand of NZ_RHJM01000007.1, from coordinate 103,775 downwards.
GGATATGTCGCCTAAAGCGTTGCAGCAGAAAATCCATGAACTGGAAGGGCTGATGATGCAACACGCGCAAAATCTGGAGTTCGAAGAGGCGGCGCAAATTCGTGACCAGTTGCATCAGCTGCGTGAGTTGTTTATTGCGGCTTCGTGACAGGATAACGAAGAAGAGAGATGGCAAAAGCAAAATTGCCTGATGCGCTACGCTTATCAGGCCTACATGATCTCTGCAATACATTGAATTTGCGCGGTTTGTAGGCCGGATAAGGCGTTCACGCCGCATCCGGCATGAACAACGTGTACTTTGTCTTCAATAGGAAGCCGGAATTTTCTTTCGACTTCCCGTTAACCCAAAGCCTGTAATGCCTTTTCCAGTGCGTTATGTAACAACTGGCGGTCATGACGATAGGGGATATCGCTGGCCTCCAGTACGTCCTGAATGACTAATCTGTCGTTAACTGTAGAAACATCGACCTTCGGCCCAACAATAACCGCATCAATCACCTTTTTACCGACATACTGCTCCATAATCGCCAGCTTGTTTTCAAGCTTCAGATTCGCCGCAGGCAGGCTTAATTCTCTTCCCAAATTGCCAATATAAACCATCGGGGCTGGCGTGCGGCGTAGTGCCTGCGCCATTTCCTCAAGCAGCAGGATTGGCATCAGGCTGGTATAAAAACTGCCTGGCCCGATGATTATCAGGTCAGCCTCATTAATTGCCAGCACCGCTTCACGGGTGGCAGGTACGTTGGGGGTTAACAGTAGTTCCTGAATCGGCGTAGTTAGCTGGTCGATGTTGACCTCGCCGTAAACTTCATGTCCCTGATCGTCAATGGCCATCAGATCAACGGGATGCTCTGACATCGGAATTAATTGCGCGTCCACTTTCAACAGATTACGAATTAAATTGATGGCTTCCAGAGGCCGCACGCTAAGGTGATCCAGCGCCTTTAACATCAAGTTTCCGAGATTATGACCGGAAAGCTCGCCATTGCCGCCAAAACGGTATTCAAACATCGCGGAGGCGACGCTCGGTTCCGTTATCAGTTGGTTGAGACAGTTGCGCATATCGCCCCAGGCAATACCGCCTTCCGAGCGACGAATACGTCCCGTCGAGCCACCGTTATCCGTGGTGGTGACGATACCCGTTAAGCGAGAGCCTAAAGACGAAAGTGATGAGAGAACGCGTCCCAGTCCATGCCCCCCGCCGAGAGCAACGACACGATCAAGGTCAGCCAGCGTACGATTGCGCATATACATTCCTGAAGTCAGATTATCCGCGCTACAGTAGCGCAAATTACGGGGAAACAGCAATTAGCCTGCCAATATTGAGGATACAACTCATGGTTTTCTACCCCCAAAGGACAATATTCGCTCTGCGTCCCTGATGATGTATATCAAAGTAAAACCGCCATTTTCCCTTATTCTGTAGCGAAATAGGCCGATCATGACGCTATATACATGATTACATAGCGAAAAGGGTGAATGGTAAAAATCTCATTTACGCGCTAGTATCGGCATAACCACTAAACACTCTAGCCTCTGCACCTGGGTCAACTGATATGGTGCTTTGGCCGTGACAATGCTTTGAAAGGTTGCCACCAGGGCGAAGGAAGAAATGACTTCGCCTCCCGTATCTGGAAAGGTGTACATGGCTTCACAACTGACTGATGCATTTGCGCGTAAGTTTTATTACTTGCGCCTGTCGATTACCGATGTGTGTAACTTTCGTTGCACATATTGCCTGCCGGATGGCTACAAGCCGAGCGGCGTCACCAATAAAGGCTTTCTGACCGTCGATGAAATTCGCCGGGTTACGCGCGCCTTTGCCAGTCTGGGCACCGAAAAAGTTCGTCTGACAGGCGGAGAGCCGTCTTTACGTCGCGACTTTACCGATATCATCGCCGCAGTGCGGGAAAATGACGCCATCCGTCAGATTGCGGTCACCACTAATGGTTACCGTCTGGAACGCGACGTGGCGAACTGGCGCGATGCCGGACTGACGGGCATTAACGTCAGTGTTGATAGTCTCGACGCTCGTCAGTTTCATGCCATTACCGGCCAGGATAAATTCAATCAGGTCATGGCTGGCATCGATGCTGCATTTGAGGCGGGCTTTGAGAAGGTCAAAGTCAATACCGTGCTGATGCGCGATGTCAACCATCACCAGCTCGACACCTTTCTGAACTGGATCCAACATCGTCCTATCCAGCTGCGTTTCATCGAACTGATGGAAACGGGAGAGGGCAGCGAGCTATTCCGTAAACATCACATCTCTGGTCAGGTTCTGCGTGACGAGCTACTGCGTCGCGGCTGGATCCACCAATTACGTCAACGTAGCGACGGTCCCGCGCAAGTCTTTTGTCATCCGGATTATGCCGGAGAGATTGGCCTAATTATGCCGTATGAAAAAGACTTCTGCGCCACTTGCAACCGCCTGCGTGTCTCCTCCATTGGTAAACTCCATCTCTGCCTGTTTGGTGAAGGCGGCGTTAACCTGCGCGATCTGCTGGAAGACGATACCCAGCAACAGGCGCTGGAAGCGCGTATTTCAGCGGCGCTGCGGGAGAAAAAACAGACCCATTTCCTGCATCAAAACAATACCGGTATTACGCAAAACTTATCGTACATTGGCGGATAAAACGTCAAAAGGAGAGATCAGATGAGTCAGGTAAGCACTGAATTTATCCCGACCCGTATTGCTATTCTTACGGTTTCTAATCGTCGCGGTGAAGAAGACGATACCTCCGGTCACTATCTGCGCGATTCGGCGCAGGAAGCGGGCCATCACGTTGTCGATAAAGCCATTGTCAAAGAAAACCGCTACGCTATTCGCGCTCAGGTATCTGCGTGGATAGCCAGTGACGATGTACAAGTGGTGTTGATTACTGGCGGCACTGGCCTGACGGAAGGCGATCAGGCTCCCGAAGCACTGCTGCCGCTGTTCGACCGTGAAGTCGAAGGTTTTGGTGAAGTGTTCCGTATGCTGTCGTTTGAGGAGATTGGCACAGCAACGTTGCAATCCCGTGCGGTAGCGGGCGTCGCTAATAAGACACTGATTTTCGCCATGCCGGGTTCGACCAAAGCGTGCCGCACCGCGTGGGAAAATATCATCGCGCCGCAGCTGGATGCCCGTACGCGTCCGTGTAATTTCCATCCACATTTGAAGAAATAAGTATGTCGCAACTGACCCATATCAACGCCGCTGGCGAAGCGCACATGGTGGATGTCTCCGCCAAAGCGGAAACTGTACGTGAAGCGCGGGCGGAAGCCTTTGTCACCATGCGCAGCGAGACGCTGGCGATGATCATCGATGGTCGCCACCACAAAGGCGACGTGTTTGCTACCGCACGTATTGCCGGTATTCAGGCGGCAAAACGCACCTGGGATCTGATCCCGTTGTGTCATCCGCTGATGCTCAGTAAAGTCGAAGTCAATTTACAGGCCGAGCCGGAACACAATCGGGTACGTATAGAAACCTTATGCCGCCTGACCGGGAAAACCGGCGTTGAAATGGAAGCGTTAACCGCGGCCTCCGTGGCGGCGCTGACCATTTATGACATGTGCAAAGCGGTGCAAAAAGATATGGTGATTGGTCCGGTACGTTTGCTGGCAAAGAGCGGCGGCAAGTCGGGTGACTTTAAGGTGGAAGCGGATGATTAAAGTTCTTTTTTTCGCCCAGGTACGCGAGTTGGTGGGAACAGATGCAACCGAAGTGGCTGCGGATTTCCCAACCGTTGAAGCGTTACGCCAGCACCTGGCTGCGCAGAGCGATCGCTGGGCGCTGGCGCTGGAAGATGGCAAATTGCTGGCTGCCGTCAACCAGACGCTGGTGAGTTTTGACCATCCGCTGACTGACGGCGACGAAGTGGCTTTCTTCCCGCCGGTAACCGGAGGTTAAAATGGCAGAAACCAAAATTGTTGTCGGCCCGCAGCCGTTCAGTGTAGGGGAAGAGTACCCGTGGCTGGCGGAGCGTGACGAAGACGGTGCAGTGGTCACGTTTACCGGTAAGGTGCGCAATCATAACCTGGGAGACAGCGTCAAAGCATTAACCCTCGAACACTATCCGGGAATGACAGAAAAAGCACTGGCGGAAATCGTTGATGAAGCGCGTAACCGCTGGCCGCTGGGGCGCGTCACGGTAATTCACCGCATTGGTGAATTATGGCCGGGTGATGAAATTGTTTTTGTCGGTGTTACCAGTGCGCATCGCAGCAGTGCGTTTGAAGCCGGGCAGTTTATTATGGATTATCTCAAAACCCGCGCGCCGTTCTGGAAGCGCGAAGCCACGCCGGAAGGCGACCGCTGGGTCGAAGCTCGGGAGAGCGATCAGCAGGCGGCAAAACGCTGGTAGTTTTTAGCAGGCCGGATACCGCCGCACAGCTGCATCCGGCAATTTCACCGCTCAGTACATGCGTTTACGCTGCGTCGATGCACAGCCCCATCATTTGCAGTATCCTTAAGATATTCCTTATATCTTCAGGAGAAAGTCATGGACAGATTCCCACGTTCTGATTCAATCGTACAAACCCGAACTGGCCTGCAAACCTATATGGCACAGGTCTATGGCTGGATGACAGTAGGCTTGCTGCTTACTGCGTTTGTTGCCTGGTATGCGGCCAATTCTGCCGCCGTTATGGAGCTGTTATTCACCAACCGCATCTTTTTAATTGGTCTGGTAATAGCACAATTAGCTCTGGTTATTGTGTTATCAGCGATGATTCAAAAGCTGAGTGCAGGTGTGACAACCATGCTCTTTATGCTTTATTCAGCGCTGACGGGCCTGACGCTTTCCAGTATTTTCATTGTCTATACCGCTGCCTCTATCGCCAGCACCTTCGTCGTTACTGCCGGGATGTTCGGCGCAATGAGCCTGTACGGTTACACCACCAAACGCGATTTAAGCGGCTTCGGCAATATGCTGTTTATGGCGTTGATCGGCATTGTGCTGGCATCGCTGGTCAACTTCTGGCTGAAAAGCGAAGCGTTGATGTGGGCGGTCACCTACATCGGCGTGATTGTCTTTGTCGGATTGACGGCGTATGACACTCAGAAATTGAAAAATATGGGTGAGCAGATTGATACCCGTGACGCGTCGAACCTGCGCAAATATTCCATTCTTGGCGCATTAACCTTGTATCTGGACTTCATCAACCTGTTCCTGATGTTGCTGCGAATTTTTGGCAATCGTCGTTAATTCTTTTTTCACCACCAATATCCCGGCCATGTGTCGGGATTTTTTTATTTAAAACGATAACAAACAAGAGTCTGGTATAAAAAGCAATTTATGGCGTGGTGGTTGTGTTTTTCGCATCCATCTTTCATGGACGAAATAAGCTCCTTGAACTGGCGGGAAAATGCCATAGTGAAGAATTATGGAGTTCGGTTCGTTGCGCTTTTATAGGTGCATTAACACTCTATTACTATTTTATCGGCTTCTTTGGGATACTTGCAGCAATAGCGATAACGCTTGTCTGGCAAAGGCATACGCGGTTTTTTCATTAGTCGTAAATGCACATACTAAAGAACTTAACCGAACTTCACATCGCCGCTTCATTTTTCGCCCGTAGCTTCTTCGCCTGGCTTTCCAGCAACAGGTAACAGATCAGCGCCAGCAGCAGCGGGATAAAGTAATACAGCACACGGTAAGCGAGCAGGGCGGCGATAATTGTGCCTTTGGATGTATGCTCCCCAGCCAGTAGCGCGATAAATACCGCTTCCAGCACGCCAATACCCGCTGGAATATGCACAATTACCCCGGCAATACTGCTGACCAGCAACACGCCCAGTACAAAGAAATAGTTCACGCTTTGACCAAGTAACAGCCAGATAATCGCTCCCATTACCATCCAGTTAACGCTGGAAATCAGCATCTGGGCGAGGGCGAATTTCCATGAAGGCAGCACCAGCTTTTGCCCTTTGATGGTCATATGGCGGTGCTTTGCGAAAGCGCAAAACCACAAATAAACCGCGATAATCATCATTAAGCCAATGCCGAGAATACGCAGCGTAGTTTGATCGACATACCAGTGATCCGGCAGTTCCACCACGCCTGCGGTAAAGATAATCCCTGCCAGTAAAATATAGCCCAGCCAGTTGGTGGTAATACTGAGCGAGAAAATCCGCGTAATGGTGCTACCAGGCAATCCCAGACGAGAGTACAAACGATAGCGCATACCAATGCCGCCGACCCAGGTACTGAGCGTCAGGTTGAAGGCATAGCAGATAAACGACACCAGCATCACCTGGCGTTTCGCCAGTTTGTGACCGCAGTAAAAGCGGGCGAGCAGGTCATAGCAGCCGTAAATCAGATAACTGATGACCACCAGCCCGACCGCACTGAGCAGCGCAACGCGATTGTAGTCGCGGATGACCTTCCAGACCTCTTCCCAGTCCACCTTTTTGGCGTAGACCACCAGCAACACAATCACCGCGATAAAAAACAGCCAGGTGAGGATCTTCTTTGCTAAGCGCCAGCGCGGATGTGATTTACTCATCAGGGCTTCATCCCCGAACTTTCAGTTTCGACCCGATCCTGCGTTTCCATTGCCGGTTGTGCGGGGGGATCAACTTGCGCCAGATGTGGCGTGTGCGCCGGAAGCCAGCCCACCAGCGCCGGGAAGTGGCGTAAAAAGTGGAACGCCAGCACGCTTTTGGTCAGGTTCCACCAGGTCCGTTTTGGCAGCATACTTTCATCCACTTGCTGGCAATCGGCGGTGATAATGCCGTTAAGATTGTCTCGCAGCGTCTGGTTAAAGTTTCGATCGTGGATGATGACATTTGCTTCGAGATTCAGCGACAAACTGAGCGGATCGAGATTACTGGACCCTACCGTCGCCCAGTGATCGTCCATCAATGCGACTTTGCCATGTAGCGGGCGGCGGCGGTACTCAAACACCTGAACGCCGCCTTTAACCAGATAGTTATACAGCAAGCGTGCGCCGACTCTGACAATGGGCATATCCGGTTCGCCCTGAATGATCAGTTTGATCCGCACCCCGCGCCGTGCCGTTTTACGTAAGGCGTGTAAAAATCGATAGCCGGGGAAGAAGTAGGCGTTGGCGATAATGACTTCCCGCCGCGCCTGAGTGAGCATTTTCAGATAGTGACGTTCGATATCATCGCGATGTTCTTCGTTATCGCGCCAGACCAGCAATACCTGCGCTTCTCCCGGCTGGCGGTTTTCTTCCGCTTTATGATGACGTCGCCACCAGCGTCGTGCCGCGCTCTGTCCTGGCAGGTTTTCCAGTTCAAACTGGAGAATATCTTCAACAATCGGCCCTTCGAGGCGTACCGCGTAATCCTGTTTAGCCTCTGGACCGTAGCTGGACATATGCTCAGCGGAGTAATTCAGCCCGCCAATAAAGGCGATACGCGCGTCGATCACCACAATTTTGCGATGCATCCGGCGAAACACATTGGTGCGCATACCAAAAAGGCGAGGGCGGGGATCGTAGTAGCGGAACACCACGCCAGCCGCCGTCAGTTCATTGACAAACTCATCGCTGAGATCCGGCGAACCGTAGCCATCCAGCAAGACTTCCGCTTTTACCCCGCGTTGCGCTGCTGCCAGTAGCGCCGCATGCAGCTGTTTGCCGACGTCATCCTCAAACCAGATAAACGTTTCAAGAATGATGCGTTCTTGCGCTTCGCCAATTGCTTTAAACACAGCGGGATAATATTGCTCGCCATTTTCCAGCAACTGGATCTTATTGCCTTCGCGCCAGCTACATTTCATAAATGAATCTCCGCACTTAAAGGGGCATGATCAGAAAGGTGTCGCCATGTCCGCAGCGGCAACGCGGTTGGCGCGCTGGCGCTGGCATTTTTGACGTAGATCCTGTCCAGTCGTAGTAGAGGAAATTGCACCGGAAACGTGCGCGCCGGGCGTCCGTGGGCGCGGGTAAAAATCTCATCCAGCCCGGCCTGCACTTTTAACGGATGATTAGCTTTTTGCCGCCAGTCGTTGAAATCACCCGCCACCAATACCGGTTCGCCGTCCGGCAGCTCATTCACCCATTCGGCGAGCATCGCAATCTGCGCCTGACGGTGCGCCTCACGCAGGCCCAAATGTACGCACATCACATGAATCGCTTTCCCGGTCATCGGCGGCACAATGCGGCAGTAGAGCACGCCGCGCTTTTCCGCACCATCGACCGAAACATCACGATTCTCATAATGTTCAATGGGATAGCGCGACAGTACGGCGTTGCCGTGATGCCCTTCCGGATACACAGCATTGCGACCGTAGGCAAAATCGCTCCACATTGTGTCGGCGAGAAACTCGTAGTGCGAGGTATCGGGCCAGTTTTTCACATGTAGCGGATGAACTTCGTGCGCGCCCATCACTTCCTGCAGGCAAACTATATCGGCGCCGACGGTGCGCACGGCGTCGCGAAGTTCCGGCAAAATGAAGCGTCGGTTAAACGCGGTAAAACCTTTGTGAATATTGATGGTGAGTACCTTGAACGAAAAATGTTGTGTTTGATCGGGCATAATTTTCCCGTTTTGGCCTCTTATCTCATTGAAATAGTGTAGTCGGCGTCACAAAAAGGTGCGGTCTTACGGAATTTTCCGTAAAGTTCGGTACTCTGAGTAAGTAGAGATAAATTCTTCAGGAGAGAAGCCATGAAGTGGCAACAACGTGTTCGTGTCGCAACTGGCCTAAGTTGCTGGCAGATTATGTTGCATTTACTGGTAGTGGCGCTGCTGGTGGTGGGCTGGATGAGTAAAACTCTGGTTCACGTCGGCGTGGGATTATGCGTGCTGTATTGTGTCACCGTGGTAATGATGCTGGTGTTTCAGCGTCACCCCGAGCAACGCTGGCGTGAGGTGGCGGATGTGCTGGAAGAGCTGACCACCACCTGGTATTTTGGCGCGGCGCTGATTGTGCTGTGGCTGCTGTCCCGCGTACTGGAAAACAACTTTTTGCTGGCGATTGCAGGGCTGGCAATCCTTGCCGGCCCGGCGGTAGTATCTTTGCTGGCGAAAGATAAGAAGTTACATCACCTTACGTCTAAACATCGCGTACGCCGCTGACCCTGTCGTGGCCGTTATCACCAGTAGCGGCCACAAACTGTTCCACACAATATCCAGACTCGCATCCTTCAAATAAATCTGCTTGGTAATGTCCGTAAAGTGGCGAATAGGGTTAATCCACGTCAGGTTTTGCAGCCATACTGGCATGTTCTCCACCGGCGAAACGTAACCGGAAAGCAGAATGGCGGGCATCATAAAGACGAACACGCCGATAAACGCCTGCTGTTGCGTTGAACAAAGTGATGAAATCAACAGACCGAATCCCACCAGCGATAAACCGTAAATCACCATCGTAAAGTAGAACAGCGCCAGCGATCCGGCGAAGGGGATTTGATACGCCCAGATACCAATCGCCAGCACAATGGTGGCCTGGAAGGTGGCGACAATTAATGCCGGTACGGCTTTGCCGATGAATATCTGCCAGGTGGTGAGCGGCGAAACCAGTAGCTGATCGAGCGTACCTTGTTCACGTTCGCGGGCGACGGAAAGTGAAGTGACGATCATCACGCCGATAGTGGTGATCATGGCGATCAGCGACGGCACCACAAACCATTTGTAGTCGAGATTCGGGTTATACCAGTTGCGTACCACCAGCTCGCTGTTGTTGGGTTTCGGTTTTCCTTCCAGCAGTTCCTGCTGATAATTTTTGACGATCTGTTGTAGGTAGTTAGCGGCAATTTGCGCACTGTTGGAGTTACGCCCGTCGAGGATCAACTGCAACGGCGCGCTCTGGAAGGTATCCAGTTTGCGCGAGAAGTCAGCCGGGAAACGCACCAGTAGGAGCGCCTTTTGTGTGTCGATGGTCGGGCGGATCTCCTGTGGGCTTTTCAGCAGCAGCACATGGGTAAAGGCGCTGGCGCGGGCAAAACGTTGAGTAAGTTCTACCGAGTGCTCGCCGTTATCTTCATCGTAGATGGCGATGGTGGCGTTGGTCACTTCCAGCGTGGCGGCGAACGGGAACAGGATCACCTGAATCAGCACGGGTAAAATCAGAATCGCGCGGGTTTGCGGTTCGCGCAGCAGCGACTGCAACTCTTTGCGGATTAACGTCCATAAGCGATGAAACATGCTCTTCTCCCTAATCCAGCCGACGTTTGGTTTTAAGCCATGTCAGGCCGATAAACATCACCGCCGAAGCGATCAAAAACAGCACGTTCACCACCAGCACCACTGGAATATTCCCGGCGAGGAACAGGCTTTGCAGGGTGCTGACGAAATAACGTGCGGGAATAATGTACGTCACCGCGCGGATCACCGCGGGCATACTGTCGATCTGAAATATAAAGCCGGAAAGCATAATCGACGGCAGGAACGCGGCGTTCAGGGCGACCTGAGCGGCGTTGAACTGGTTGCGGGTAATCGTTGAAATCAGCAGCCCCATCCCCAGGGTACTGAGTAAAAACAGGCTGGAGATAAAAAACAGAATCAGCAGCGAACCGCGATACGGCACGCCGAGAATAAACACCGACACCAGCATACACAGCAACATCGCCAGCATACCGAGGAAGTAATAAGGGATCAGCTTACACAGCAGCAGTTCCGTGCGGGTAATCTCCGTAGAGAGCAAAGCCTCCATGGTGCCGCGCTCCCATTCTCGCGCCACCACCAGCGAGGTGAGAATCGCGCCGATGACCGTCATGATAATGGTCACCGCACCGGGGATAATAAAGTGTTGGCTTATCGCCGCCGGGTTAAACCAGTAGCGGGTTTGTACATCAATAAGCGGTTCAAAAGTCTGCCCGTTATCCTCCGCTCGCTGCATTTGCCAGATCTGCCAGATCCCTTCGACATACCCCTGCACAAAGTTGGCGGTATTCGGCTCACTGCCGTCGGTGATCACCTGAATCGGTGCGGTGGCGTTGGCGCGCTCCATCTGTTCCGCAAAATCCACCGGAATCACCACCAGACCACGAATTTTTCCCGCCTGCATTTTGGCGATCAGTTCCTGACGGTTATCGCTGATGGTGGCGTCGATGTAGGGCGAACCGGTCATGGTGTGGGTGAAATCCAGCGCCGCTTCGCTACGCTGTTCCAGTAAAATCCCGACGCGCAGCTTGCTGGAGTCGAGGTTAATGCCGTATCCAAAAATAAACAGCAGTAGCAGTGGGATCACTACCGCAATCAGCCAGCTACTCGGATCGCGAACGATCTGCCGCGTCTCTTTGACGCACAGCGCCCGCACGCGACGCCAGGAAAGGATCGGATTACTCATTGCCATGCTCCTTATCCCAGTCGTGGATCAGCTGAATAAAGGCTTGCTCCATAGTGGGATCGGGTTGCTCATTGTTAGCCGACTGTGCTTTCAAATCGTCCGGCGTGCCGCTGGCGATTAATTTCCCACGGTACACCAGGCCGATGCGGTCGCAATATTCCGCTTCATCCATAAAGTGGGTGGTGACCATCACCGTGACGCCTTTCTCTACCATGCTGTTGATGTGCAGCCAAAATTCACGGCGGGTGATGGGATCAACGCCGGAAGTTGGTTCATCGAGAAACAGAATGTCCGGTTCATGCATCAGCGAACAGGCCAGTGCCAGCCGCTGTTTAAAACCTAATGGCAGTTCATCGGTGGCGTGTGAGGCAATACTTTTCAGGCCAAATGCCTCGCTCATACGGGAGATTTTTTCGTTCTGCGCCCGACCGCGTAAGCCATAAACACCAGAAAAAAAGCGTAAATTCTGTTCGACCGTCAGGTTGCCGTAGAGCGAAAACTTTTGCGCCATATAGCCGAGATGCTGGCGCGCTTTACCTGAACTCTCTTTCAGATCCATCCCCAGTACCAGCGCCTGACCAGAGGTCGGCACCAGCAAACCACACATCATCTTAAAGGTGGTGGATTTACCCGCGCCGTTTGGCCCGAGCAAACCAAAAATCTCCCCACGTTTAACGGCAAAGTTGACGTGATCGGTGGCGGCAAAATCACCAAATTTCTTGGTCAGTTCTTTCGCTTCGATCACCGTCTCGCCAGGTGTACCTTCCACCGTATGTAATATTGCGCCCAGCGGCGATTCTGAGGTTCCGGCACCGCCCAGCAAGTCAATAAACGCATCTTCAAAGCGGGGCGTGGTTGGGTTGATGTCGATTTCCGGCATCCCGTCGGCATGGCGAATATCGTCTGGCGTGGCCTCTTTTTTGAGGATCAGGCGTACCGATTTCCCCTGAATCATGCCGTCGCTGACCTGTGGCAGTTTCAAGGCGCGTTGCAACAGTTTGCGGTTGCCCTCGTGTGGACTGGTCATCAGAAAGCTGCGTCCGGCCATGGTTTGCGTCAGGGCCGTCGGTTCTCCCTGATACAACAACTCGCCTTCATTCATCAGCAGCACATCGCGGCACTGTTCGGCTTCGTCGAGATACGAGGTGCTCCAGAGGATTAACATTCCTTCGCCTGCCAGCTCATGCACCATCTGCCACAGTTCGCGCCGTGAGATAGGGTCAACGCCGACGCCGGGCTCATCGAGCAGCAACACTTTCGGTTCGCCCACCAGGGTACAGGCCAGGCCGAGTTTTTGCTTCATCCCGCCGGAGAGCTTGCCCGCCAGCCGTCCGGTAAACGGACCAAGAGACGTAAACTCCAGCAGGCGAGCAAAAGTCTGTTTACGTGCTTCACCGGTGACGCTGCGCAAATCCGCGTACAGATTGAGGTTCTCCATCACCGTCAGATCTTCATACAGACCGAATTTCTGCGGCATATAGCCGAGAACGGCGTGCAGCGCAGCGTCGTTTTTGATCGGATCAAAGCCAATCACCGTGGCGCTGCCGCTGTCGGGTTTCAGTAATCCCGCCAGCATCCGCATCAGCGTGGTTTTGCCCGCACCGTCCGGCCCCACCAGCCCCGTCACATAACCGGCATGAATGGTACAATCGAGCGGCGCGACGGCGGGCTTTTCCATGCCCGGAAAGCGTTTTTCCAGGCCGTTCAGCGTGATAACGGCATCATTCATGTCCTGCCTCGTTACCGAATTGTACCGTCACCGGCATTCCCTGGCGTAACGCATCATCGGCGTCGGTCACCACAATACGCAGGCGATAGACGAGGTCGGTACGCAGATCCGGCGTTTCGACGGTTTTCGGCGTAAATTCAGCGGTTGGCGAGACAAAGCCAATTTGTCCGTGATAGGGCTTATTCGGGCGACCATCGGTATAAAGCAGCACTTTGCGACCTGGCTGGGCCTGGTCGAGATTACGTTCGTCAACATAGGCACGTACCCACACCGGACGCGTTAGTGAAACGGTAAACACTGTGCCACCTTCATTGAGCACCGTGCCAGGCTCTACCGCGCGGGTTAACAGCGTGCCATCAGACGGAGCTACCAGCGTTGAGTCCTGTAAATTCAGTTCCGCCTGCGCCAGTTGCGCCTGTGCCTGTTCGAGGCTGGCTTTCGCCTGGGCGATGTCCTGTTCACGGTTACCGGAACGGTACTGACGCAATTTATCCTGTGCTGATTTCAGCGTGGCTTGCGCCTGGTCGCGCGAGGAGCGGGCATTTTCCAGGTCATTTGCCGAAATGGTGCGGCTTTTCCACAATCCTTGCTGACGAGCATAGAAGTTCTGTGCATAGTCATAAGCGGCCTGTGCCTGTTTTACAGCGGCGGCAGCCTGAGCGATTTCTTCATCGCGATACCCGGCAAGCATCAGGTCATACTGCGCCTGCGCCACCGAAACGCCCGCTTTCGCCTGCATCAGCGCAATCTCATATGGCTTGTGATCCAGCTCGCCCAGCACCTGACCCGCTTTGATCGCATCACCTTCGTCCACCGCCAGCGATTCAACGCGACCACCGACACGGAAGCTCAGATTTACGGTGCGAATATCCACATTGCCATACAGCGTCAGGCCGTTATCCTGGCGACTTTGATACCACCAGTAGCCTCCGGCAATCACGGCGGCAAGTACCACTACCGCCAGTCCAATCACGACAGGTTTTTTCATCACTACAAACTCCTTTGCGATAATCCTTGCAAAATCAGGTCGATATGACAGGTTACCGTCTGGTTAATCAGTTCGGTCTTTTCTTCATCGAACGCGGTCCAGCCGGTACGTAACAGAATCGTTTCTTTGCCGAGACGAAACGCCAGAATCTCGCCGATCAGCGCATGGGTATGAAGGATCATGCGGGTGTCATTGGCGTCGCAGCCGGTCCAGGCGGCAATCAGGCGTGTCAGGTGGCTGTGTAGCGGGCTAATCACCTGTTCATGCACCAGATGGTAGGCCGCCGTGGGAGAGAGCTGTTCACGGGAGATAAACTTGCTGAGGTTGACGGTGTCATCCTGGGTGAGCAGTTGGATCATGTTCCTGCAGGCGCGAAGGATCAGTTCGCGGATAGCGGCGCGATCCGGCTGTGGTTGTGCGAACAAGCGTTCGGCTTCCTCGGCGTGCGGACGGAACTGCTCGCCAATAAAATCGGCAATCCACTGGGCGCAGGCGAGGTACAAATCTTCTTTCGAACCGAAGTAATAGGTAATGGCAGCGATATTCTGCCCGGCCTGGGCGGCGATATCGCGGGTGGTGGCGTTCATTCCATACTCACCAAACTGTGCCAGTGCCGCAGCAATCAGCTGTTTTTTCGCCTGTTCACCTTTGGTTGTCATGGCAGGACTATTCATAGCACAGCCCATTCTTAATCAAATGATTGATTAAGATTATGACTCATTTTTAGCGTTGTCCAGTATGGCCAGGAATTTTAGCAACGCCAGTCACAGGGATAATTTATGCGCTGCGTCACAAAAACTGCTACACTCCGCTCCCTCATGACATTGTGGTTTTTGTCATTTTCCTTTTCAGTATCTCCCTGAAAACTACACCGGTAACGGTCGGGGCGGTTCGGAGTAGTTATGTCTTTCGATTCTTTGGGTTTAAGCCCTGATATCCTGCGCGCCGTTGCCGAGCAAGGTTACCGTGAACCCACCCCTATTCAGCAGCAGGCGATCCCTGCGGTGCTGGAAGGCCGCGACCTGATGGCCAGTGCCCAGACCGGCACGGGCAAAACAGCGGGCTTTACGTTGCCGCTACTACAACACCTGATTTCCCGCGAGCCGCACGCCAAAGGGCGTCGTCCGGTACGTGCGCTCATTCTTACCCCGACCCGTGAACTGGCGGCGCAGATTGGCGAAAATGTCCGTGATTACAGCAAATACCTGAACATTCGTTCGCTGGTGGTGTTTGGTGGTGTGAGCATTAACCCGCAGATGATGAAACTGCGTGGCGGCGTTGATGTTCTGGTGGCAACGCCGGGACGTTTGCTGGACCTGGAACATCAGAATGCGGTGAAGCTGGACCAGATAGAAATCCTCGTCCTCGATGAAGCTGACCGCATGCTCGACATGGGCTTTATCCACGATATTCGTCGCGTGTTAACAAAACTGCCAGCGAAGCGCCAGAACCTGCTGTTCTCCGCCACTTTCTCTGACGATATTAAAGCGCTGGCAGAAAAACTGCTGCACAACCCGCTGGAAATCGAAGTGGCACGCCGCAATACCGCGTCTGATCAGGTGACCCAGCACGTTCACTTTGTTGATAAGAAACGCAAACGCGAATTGCTGTCGCATATGATTGGTAAAGGGAACTGGCAGCAGGTGCTGGTGTTTACCCGTACCAAACATGGCGCTAACCATTTGGCGGAACAGCTCAATAAAGATGGCATCCGTAGTGCGGCGATCCACGGTAATAAATCGCAAGGTGCGCGTACTCGTGCGCTGGCCGATTTTAAA
Source organism: Escherichia sp. E10V5 (assembly GCF_004212315.1). Classification (NCBI taxonomy): domain Bacteria; kingdom Pseudomonadati; phylum Pseudomonadota; class Gammaproteobacteria; order Enterobacterales; family Enterobacteriaceae; genus Escherichia; species Escherichia sp. E10V5. Next base: position 88,034 of record NZ_RHJM01000007.1, on the reverse strand, counting down.
TCGGGCGATATTCGCGTGCTGGTGGCAACTGACATCGCTGCGCGCGGTCTGGATATCGAAGAACTGCCGCACGTCGTCAACTATGAACTGCCAAACGTACCGGAGGATTATGTCCACCGTATCGGGCGTACCGGTCGCGCGGCAGCTACTGGTGAAGCGTTGTCGCTGGTATGTGTTGATGAACACAAACTGCTGCGTGATATCGAAAAACTGCTGAAAAAAGAGATCCCGCGCATTGCGATTCCTGGCTATGAGCCGGACCCGTCAATCAAAGCGGAACCAATCCAGAATGGTCGCCAGCAACGTGGTGGCGGCGGTCGTGGGCAAGGTGGTGGTCGCGGTCAACAGCAACCACGCCGCGCTGAAGGTGGTGCGAAGTCTGGTAATGCGAAGCCCGCAGAAAAACCGTCTCGTCGCCTCGGCGATGCCAAACCGGCAGGCGAGCAACAACGTCGTCGCCGTCCGCGTAAACCTGCCGCTGCGCAGTAATCTTTTATGCCGGGCTATGCCCGGCATCTTCGCAACAAGTCTCTTTCTACCGCAATTATATCTTGGGCAATTTACGATCAAGGTGCTGCAACTTATTATTAATTGCGCTATCTTTAATTATAAATTGCATGCCGTATACAAAGAGGTTAGCGCATTATGGCACCAGAAACGATCGATCACTCAACCTTACATAAACTGGTTGAATCTGGCGTAGTGGATGCAGCACACGTTATTGGCACTCAGGGAGGCTGGTCGTTGACCGTGAAATACGGCCACACTGAACGGCCTCTTGCAGCACAACGCAGTCGGCAAATTCGCTTGTTTAAACGGCTGGAAACGGTTGTCAACTACCTGAAAGATGTTGGTATTGCCCGGTTTGAAGTCGACGCCTCTAATTACGACCCGGACGGTCAGAAGAAAACGACCCGACCTGACAGGGCAGAGGCATTAAAACGAGCTCATGAAGCTGCCGCGTATGATGCCTGGTTTCGTGAACAGGTGCAGGCCGCCATTGACGACCCACGTCCGGCACTCTCTCATGAAGAGGCCAAAAGTCTATTTGCTGCCCGTAAAAAAGCCTTGTTGAAGGGGGATTAATACGTCTGGAATGGAAGCCAATGTCCCTGTCTGACAGGGAGCAAATCATGGAATACATCAGTAAAGATAATCCGCAAGCGGCAATTGCCCTGGATAATCAATTTGAAGCCATTGCGGAACAGGCATGTGAACGCCCGGATATGTACCGGGCCGGACGAGTCGCTGGTACACATGAAGCCGTTGTCAGGCCGCATTATGTGCTTATCTATCAAGTGGAGGGCGATACGCTCTCGGTATTGCGTGTTTTACATACCGCCCTGCAATGGCCGCCAGCGCAATAAGCCTGCGTGCATTGTCTTTTACTACGCAATGATGCTTCTTCTGCTGCGGGAAAATCTCACCTCCAGTAAACGTTATTGCGAGCCGCTTTCCAGAAACAGAAAAACCATTACCCCTGAAAACCGAAAAATGCCACAATATTGGCTGTTTATACAGTATTTCAGGTTTTCTCATGGCATTAACCGCCGCGCTTAAAGCGCAAATCGCCGCCTGGTATAAGGCGCTTCAGGAACAGATCCCCGACTTTATTCCCCGTGCGCCGCAGCGGCAGATGATTGCGGACGTCGCCAAAACGCTGGCCGGAGAAGAAGGACGCCATCTGGCGATTGAAGCGCCCACCGGCGTTGGGAAAACGCTCTCCTATTTGATCCCCGGCATCGCCATTGCCCGCGAAGAGCAAAAAACGCTGGTGGTGAGTACCGCCAACGTGGCGTTGCAGGATCAGATCTACAGCAAAGATTTACCGCTGCTGAAAAAGATCATTCCCGATCTTAAATTCACTGCCGCTTTTGGGCGTGGGCGCTACGTTTGCCCGCGTAATCTGACGGCGCTCGCCAGCACTGAACCCACGCAACAAGATCTGCTGGCGTTTCTTGACGACGAACTGACGCCAAATAATCAGGAAGAGCAAAAACGTTGTGCGAAGCTGAAGGGCGATCTCGACACTTATAAATGGGATGGTCTGCGCGATCATACTGATATCGCGATAGATGACGATCTCTGGCGTCGTTTGAGTACCGACAAGACCAGTTGCCTTAACCGCAACTGTTATTACTATCGCGAATGCCCGTTTTTTGTTGCCCGTCGGGAGATTCAGGAAGCGGAAGTGGTGGTGGCAAACCATGCGCTGGTGATGGCGGCGATGGAAAGCGAAGCCGTATTACCTGACCCGAAAAATCTGCTGCTGGTGCTGGACGAAGGTCATCACCTGCCGGATGTGGCGCGAGATGCGCTGGAGATGAGCGCCGAAATCACCGCACCGTGGTATCGGCTACAGCTGGACTTGTTCACCAAACTGGTCGCTACCTGCATGGAGCAGTTTCGCCCGAAGACAATCCCACCGCTGGCGATCCCTGAGCGTTTGAATGCGCATTGTGAAGAGTTGTATGAGCTTATCGCCTCGTTAAACAACATTCTCAATCTCTACATGCCTGCCGGACAGGAGGCAGAACACCGTTTTGCGATGGGCGAACTGCCTGATGAAGTGCTGGAGATCTGCCAGCGGCTGGCAAAACTCACCGAGATGCTGCGTGGTCTGGCGGAGTTATTTCTTAACGATTTAAGCGAGAAAACTGGTACTCATGACATTGTGCGTCTGCACCGTTTGATTTTGCAGATGAACCGCGCGCTGGGGATGTTTGAGGCGCAAAGCAAACTCTGGCGGCTGGCCTCGCTGGCGCAATCTTCCGGTGCGCCCGTGACCAAATGGGCGACGCGGGAAGAGCGCGACGGGCAGCTGCATCTCTGGTTTCACTGCGTGGGAATACGTGTTAGCGATCAGCTGGAAAGGCTGCTGTGGCGCAGCATTCCGCACATTATTGTCACCTCCGCGACCTTGCGATCGCTGAACAGTTTTTCGCGTTTGCAGGAGATGAGCGGGCTGAAAGAGAAAGCGGGCGACCGCTTTGTGGCGCTGGATTCTCCCTTCAACCACTGCGAACAGGGCAAAATTGTTATTCCTCGGATGCGCTTTGAGCCTTCCATTGACAACGAAGAACAGCACATTGCTGAAATGGCGGCGTTCTTCCGTGAGCAGGTGGAGAGCAAAAAACATCTCGGTATGTTGGTACTGTTTGCCAGCGGGCGTGCGATGCAGCGGTTTCTCGACTATGTGACGGATTTACGGTTGATGTTGCTGGTGCAGGGCGATCAGCCGCGTTACCGTTTAGTTGAACTGCATCGCAAACGCGTCGCCAACGGTGAGCGCAGCGTACTGGTGGGTTTACAGTCTTTTGCCGAAGGGCTGGATTTGAAAGGCGATCTTCTCAGCCAGGTGCATATCCACAAAATCGCTTTTCCGCCTATTGACAGCCCGGTGGTGATCACCGAAGGAGAATGGCTGAAAAGCCTCAACCGCTATCCGTTTGAGGTGCAAAGCCTGCCGAGCGCCTCGTTTAACCTGATCCAGCAGGTTGGGCGTTTGATCCGAAGCCACGGCTGCTGGGGGGAAGTGGTGATTTACGATAAACGCTTGCTGACCAAAAACTATGGCAAGCGACTACTGGATGCATTACCGGTATTTCCGATTGAGCAACCGGAAGTCCCTGAAGGTATAGTTAAAAAGAAAGAAAAAGCGAAATCCCCACGCCGTCGGCGGCGTTAATGATGTGAGTCAGGTAAGGAGTCGTAAATGGACTATCGCAAAATCATTAAAGAGATCGGGCGCGGGAAAAACCACGCGCGCGATTTAGACCGGGATACTGCGCGCGGTCTGTATGCCCATATGCTCAACGGTGAAGTCCCTGACCTCGAGCTGGGCGGCGTATTGATTGCGCTACGTATCAAAGGGGAAGGGGAAGCAGAGATGCTCGGCTTTTACGAAGCCATGCAAAATCACACCATCAAGCTGACGCCGCCTACCGGCAAGCCGATGCCCATTGTCATCCCCAGTTACAACGGTGCGCGTAAACAGGCCAACCTGACGCCGTTGCTGGCACTTCTGCTACACAAACTCGGTTTTCCTGTGGTGGTTCACGGCGTTAGCGAAGATCCAACCCGCGTGCTGACCGAAACCATTTTCGAACTGATGGGTATTACGCCAATGCTACATGCCGGGCAGGCGCAGGCGAAGCTCGACGAACATCAACCGGTGTTTATGCCTGTAGGCGCGTTTTGCCCGCCGCTGGAAAAACAACTGGCGATGCGCTGGCGGATGGGCGTGCGTAACAGTGCGCATACCCTGGCGAAACTGGCGACGCCATTTGCCGAAGGTGAGGCGCTGCGTCTTTCCAGCGTTTCGCATCCGGAATATATCGGGCGAGTCGCAAAATTCTTTAGCGATATTGGCGGACGAGCGCTGTTAATGCATGGCACCGAAGGTGAAGTTTATGCTAATCCGCAACGCTGCCCGCAAATCAATTTGATCGACCGTGAAGGGATGCGGGTGCTGTATGAAAAACAGGACACTGCTGGCAACGAGCTACTGCCACAAGCAAAAGACCCGGAAACCACGGCGAAGTGGATTGAGCGTTGCCTGGCTGGCAGCGAACCGATTCCTGAATCGCTGAAAATCCAGATGGCTTGCTGCCTGCTGGCGGCGGGTGAAATGGCAACCGTTAACGACGGTCTGGCGCGCGTTAATCAGGCATTTTAATTTTTTTCTCCGCCGGATGAGCAATGTCATCCGGCCTTTACCCCACCGCAATATGAAATTCCTGCATCTTTATTGACCTTCCCGCGTCCGGCGTGCAGCATAAAAAAACAACAAACACAAAACATAAACAGGAGTTAACCATGGAAAGTGGTCATCGCTTTCATGCTCAGACGCTGCACAGTTTTATTCAGGCTGTATTTCGTCAGATGGAGAGCGAGGAACAGGAAGCAAAATTAGTTGCCGATCATTTAATCGCGGCAAATCTGGCTGGGCATGATTCACATGGTATTGGCATGATCCCAAGCTATGTGCATTCCTGGAGGCTGGGTTCTTTGCAAATCAACCATCACGCCAAAATTATCAAAGAGGCGGGGGCTGTGGTCACGCTTGATGGCGATCGCGCATTTGGTCAGGTAGCGGCACACGAAGCGATGGCGCTGGGGATTGAGAAAGCGCGTCAGCACGGCATTGCCGCCGTGGCGCTACATAACTCGCATCATATCGGCCGAATCGGTTATTGGGCGGAACAGTGCGCGGCGGCGGGGTTTGTCTCTATCCACTTTGTTAACGTGGTGGGTATTCCAATGGTTGCTCCGTTCCACGGCCGCGACAGCCGCTTTGGCACCAATCCGTTCTGTGTGATTTTCCCACGTAAAGATAATTTCCCGCTGTTGCTCGATTACGCCACCAGCGCCATCGCATTTGGCAAAACCCGTGTCGCCTGGCATAAAGGCGTCCCCGTTCCACCAGGCTGCCTGATTGATGTTAACGGTGCGCCGACGACCAATCCGGCGGTAATGCAGGAGTCGCCGTTGGGGGCGCTGTTGACCTTTGCCGAACATAAAGGCTACGCGCTGGCGGTGATGTGTGAAATTCTTGGCGGGGCGCTTTCCGGCGGTAAAACGACGCATCAGGAAACGTTACAAACCAGTCCCGATGCCATTTTTAACTGCATGACCACTATCATCATCAACCCGGAACTCTTCGGCGCACCGGATTGTAGCGCGCAGACCGAAGCCTTTACCCAGTGGGTGAAAGCTTCGCCGCATGATGAAGATAAACCGATTTTGCTACCGGGCGAGTGGGAAGTGAATATGCGCCGTGAACGGCAGGAGTTTGGGATCCCGCTGGATGCCGGGAGCTGGCAGGCCATTTGCGATGCAGCGCGACAGGTTGGTATGTCAGAAGAGACGTTGCAGGCTTTCTGCTAACAATTAGCCAGCTAAAAAAAGCCCGTCCAGTATCGGACGGGCAAACAAGGGTAACATAGGATCAATGAGGGTTAGAGCATATGCGTCTGTCGGCAAACAGACAGGGAAATACTGTGCTGGACGTAGCGTAAACGCTTGATCCGGCTTACGAATTACTTATAAATTACCGCGGTACCACTTAATTTATTAGTGTTGGTGGCGGAAGTAATGCTGTATCCACTAGCACCGGCTGCCGCAGCTTTCTCAGCCAGTTTCGCTTCCAGGGCATCGAGGGTGGATGCGCCATCGGCAGAAACTACGCCGATTTTATTCATGCTCTGGGCCTGAGATGCCGTTACCGGTTCCGCCGCAAACACGCCAAATGACAGAGTTGAAAGAGCCATAGCAGCAACAACAGTATTGATAGTTTTCATAATTAATCTCTCGCAGGTGATTTTTGTTTAAGTGACGTTGTTTCGTCGATGTGATGAGTATCACGTTTTTTTACGAGAGATAAAATCGAAGAGAATTGACCGCCTTGTTCAAATAAATTGATTGATATCTAACATATTGATAAACCATTTATTTGTTGTACTTATGGACCCGTTTTATATCGCGTGGCAGTCACGATAGCGTTAAAGGCACGGAATGCCACGCAAAATACAAATTATACTCGCTATGCATCGCGCCAGTTGCAGTTAACGTAACTGGCTGTCTTTCGAACCTCTGCGATTATATCCTGTATAAGCTGGTTTTTGTAAATCTTTCTCCTGCTGACAATGAATGCATAAGCGCACGCCAGGAATGGCTTCCCGACGGGCCTGCGGGATGGGGGCGCCACACTCTTCACATTCATACAGGCTTTCGCCACGCGGAATTTCATCCCGAGCTCGGGCAATCGCATCTTCAATTGTACTGTTGATCTGTTCGTTGACGGCGTCATCGTTAGCCCAACCGGATGCCATATCGTCCCCTCCATATCAATGCTTGTACAGTTAAGTGTAGCTAATATAGGGACGAACTCGGGCAGTTCAAGCGTCAGATCTCCGACCATTCCCGCAGCAGATTATGATAAAGATTGAGCAGCGACAGGATCTCTTCACTTTCGCCATAGCGGCTTTTCAGCGACTGAATATTGTTGTCCAGTTCAAACAGCATGGCGCGCTTTTTATCATCGCGGATCATCGACTGGATCCACATAAATGATGCCACTCGCACGCCGCGGGTTACGGGTGTCACGCAGTGCAGGCTGCTGGAGGGGTACAACACCAGATCGCCAGCCGGGAGTTTTACCCGATGTTGTCCGAAGGTGTCATTAACGACCAGTTCGCCGCCGTCGTAGCTTTGTGGATCGCTCAAAAACAGCGTGGCAGAAAGGTCAGTGCGCATCCAGCCGTTTTGTGGATGGCTGCGTACTGCGCCATCCACATGAAAACCATAAGTTTCATTGTTCTGATAGCGATTAAACAGCGGTGTGGAAAGGGTACGCGGCAAGGCAGCGGCAAAGAACAAAGCATGTTGGTTAACCGCGTTCAGCACCTCATTTTGCAGTGCGGCGTACAGGGCGCTGCGGGTGTCCACTTGCTGATTGCTCTTAACTTGTGCGCCTTGTGCACCGGTGGTGACTCGTCCATCAACCCATTCGGCTTGTTCCAGTTGTTCGCGAAACCGGGCGACGTCCTGTGGCGATAGCACGCCAGGAATGTGGTACATCATACAAATTCTCCAAAAAGTGGGGCCGTGCGCCCCACATCTGAATCAGAAATGCATATTGGCGGTGAGCAGGAACGTTCTTGGTTCGCCCGGGTGATAACGGTAGCCGCTCTTGTTGATCGAGGCGACGTAATCGGTATCAAACAGGTTGTAGACATTTAGCTGGAAGTCGAGATTGCGATTAACCCGATACCCCAGTTTGGCATCGGCGACCCAATAACCTTCGGTAAATGCTGGCGTTCCCACCGCGCCGTCTGAACCTTTATGCATACTGCCGATGTAACGCGCGCCCGCGCCAACGGAAATATCATCGGTTGCCTGATATTGGCTCCATAAGGTAAAGGCGTGCTCCGGCGTATATGGCAGTGATGATGAACCATCCTGAGCCACGTCCGCGCCATTTTTAATGGTCGCTTTTTGCTGGGTATATCCGCCAATCACCTGCCACGCGGGCGTGATATTCCCGGCCACGGATATCTCATAGCCTTCGACGCGTTTTTTACCGTATTGCGAGTAAGTTCCGTCATCGTTTTGCTCAACTTCATTTTCGATATCAGTACGGAACAGCGCGGCGGTAAGCAACAGGCGTTTATCCAGCACCTGCCATTTGGTGCCAATCTCACTGGTGTTGGCTTTTTGCGGTTTAAAGTCGGTGCGGCTGGCGCTGTTACCGCTGCCAGACTGCGCAAGGGCGAAGTTGTTGCCGCCTGGCGGCTGCTGGGAAACGGCATAGTTAATATAGACATTGCCGTTTTCCGTCAGGTGATACAGCGCCCCGGCTTTCCAGTTCACCAGATTGCCCGACTTGGCAGTGTCGATGGTGGTGACCGGAGAGCCGTTTGCCACGCCAGCAGGGCAGGTGACTGCGCCGCGTCCACTGCCGCCGCAGGCGGTGGCACTGTCATATTCAGTATGATAATTATCCAGACGGATCCCGCCGTTCAGCTCAAAATCACGGGTGATTTGCAGCGTATCGAAGGCATAAATTGCGAAGGTATCCGTCTGACCATCGGCGTTTGCGCCGTTGCGCGTCAGGCCGCCGGGATGAATGCTGCTGTCAGGATGATAAATATTCACCGCCGGTAACGTCACCGGATTAACGCCGTAGTTGGTCTGCGTTTCACGGGTAAATTCCACGCCAGTACTGACATCATGACCGACAGAGCCGGTATAAAATGTGGTAGTCAGGTTGGTCTGGTTGGTGAGAATTTTATTACTCACATCTTTGGTGTTCGCCGTACGTGACCAGGTCCAGGTATTCACATCGCTGGTGGGCTGGGTAATATTCGACGCCCCGCCCATAATCGCCGTCATCAGGTAATCCTGCTTTACGCGCGACCAACGAGTCGTATTGCGAATGGTGGTGTTATCGTTGATGTCGTGCTCAAAACGCATGGTGGCGGTATCGGTGGTCGAATCGTCGTAATCGGAATCCGTGCCATAAAAGTTATGCGTATCTACTTTTCCGGAATGATTCAGTGCCGCTGTTCCCGCAGATGGGGCGGAATAGCCCGGCAAACCGATGGTCGGAATGCCGCCGTCTGGCGTGTTGTGCTGGGTGACATGCAGATAATTAAGATACAAACGATTCGCTGTGCCAAGGCCAAAAGCGACAGAAGGGGCGACGCCGTAACGCTCATTTTTGACTTTGTCGCGTCCGGCATCGTGCGTTTTTTCGCCCATCACATTCAGACGCACCGCGGAGGTATCGCCAATCACCTGATTGACGTCCAGCGTGCCGCGGCGGAACCAGGCGCTGCCAATACTGGCGGAGGCGTCAATGCCGGAATCATTGCGTGGCTGCTTGCTGATCATATTGATTGAGCCCGTCGGCGCGCTGCGCCCGTAGTCGGTACCGGACGGGCCTTTAATCACTTCGACCTGTTCGGTATTGAAGGTGTCGCGCGAGACGCTGCCGATATCGCGAATGCCATCAATATAAATACTGTTAGAAGTATCGGCACCGCGCATATAAATGGCGTCGCCAGTGGTGGAGTTACCGTTCTCACCAGCAAAAAATGCGCCTACGCCGGGGACGTTTTTGAGTGCGTCGGTAAGGTTAGACGCGCCCTGATCTTTAATCACCTGTTCGGAAATCACCGTCATCGTGCGGGTCGTATCCGCTACCGGACGCGAGAATTTCGGATCGGCAGATTGTTGTGGCGCATAAAGCGAAGGCGTTGATGCTTCGACAACCAGCGTGTCATCCGCGTTAGTTTGCCCTTCGGCGGCGAGTGCCTGTGCCACAGGCGTGATGCCAATACAAAGACCGGCAAAGAACGTGAGCGAATGAAATTGTCTGGCAGGGAAATTGCGATTGTTTTCCATTTAGCAGGTGACTTTTTCTTATATGTTTAAGTTTTCACTGTCACGAGAAAGCATCTCTGCGGATGCAATGCCACTGTTAATCCCGTAATAGTACTTGTGAAAGTGATAATAATTTTGATAAGCATTATCACTTGGAGCGATTTTCTATCACCCATTGCGCGAAAAAGAAATACATTTATTTACATTGTGTTCATATTTGATGTTTTTTGATTACAAAACAGACGAAAACTGCATCCAGAGGCGAATGCAGTTACGTTGGTGGGGTTATTTGTAGATGGTTGCAGTACCGAACATCTGGTCATTTCCGCCTGCGGAATTAATGACATAACCTTTCGCGCCTTGTTCGCGCGCTTTTTCTGCCAATTTATCCTCCAGATCGCTTAGGTTTGATGCGCCGGTCGCCGAAACGGTACCGGCGGGCCGTAGCTGACCGCTGTCCTGGTTACTCAGAGGCTGCGCGGCATAAGCCGTGAGAGAGATTCCGCTCAGGACGGTGGCAATCAGTAGTGCGAGGCACTTTTTCATAATGACATCCTCAGAAATACAACGAGTAGTGCCTGATAAGTGTAGGTCGCCTGTGCGATGCAAATGACGCAAAAAATTGACAGAGATGTGCTTGTTTTTTGAACGATATATTTTTACAAAATAAGACCAATCAATGACATGCATGATGCTGATTTTTATGGTGAATTGCCATAAACCATAGTCATGTTAAGGTTTTGGGGAATGATAAATGCAGCCAGATATTTACCCTGTCGCGTTATGCGGGTATCTTACGCCGCTGCTTAAAGGAGAATGCTATGTCCGCCCAGAAACCGGGGTTGCATCCGCGCAACCGTCATCACAGCCGCTACGATCTCGCCACGCTTTGTCAGGTCAATCCTGAACTCAAGCAATTCCTCACGCTTACACCCGCCGGGGAGCAAAGCGTAGACTTTGCCAATCCGCTGGCGGTGAAGGCGCTCAATAAGGCGTTGCTGGCCCATTTTTACGCCGTAGCGAACTGGGACATTCCGGACGGTTTTCTCTGCCCGCCAGTACCGGGCCGGGCGGATTATATTCATCACCTTGCCGATTTACTGGCAGAAGCAAGCGGAACAATTCCATCTAAAGCCAGCATTCTGGATATCGGCGTTGGTGCGAACTGTATTTACCCGCTGATTGGCGTACATGAATATGGCTGGCGTTTTACCGGCAGCGAAACCAGCAGCCAGGCGTTAAGCAGTGCGCAGGCGATCATCAGTGCTAATCCGGGGCTTAACCGCGCCATTCGTCTGCGTCGGCAGAAAGAGAGCGGGGCGATTTTTAACGGTATCATCCACAAAAACGAGCAATACGACGCGACCTTGTGTAACCCGCCATTCCACGATTCCGCCGCTGCGGCACGGGCAGGTAGTGAGCGTAAACGCCGTAACCTTGGGCTGAACAAAGACGATGCACTGAACTTTGGTGGTCAGCAACAGGAGTTGTGGTGTGAAGGCGGTGAAGTCGCCTTTATCAAAAAGATGATTGAAGAGAGCAAAGGCTTCGCGAAGCAAGTGATGTGGTTTACCTCGCTGGTATCTCGTGGTGAAAACTTACCGCCGTTGTATCGTGCTTTGACGGACGTGGGCGCGGTGAAGGTGGTAAAAAAAGAGATGGCCCAGGGGCAAAAGCAGAGTCGCTTTATTGCCTGGACCTTTATGAACGACGAGCAGCGTCGCCGTTTTGTCAATCGCCAGCGTTAAAGCGTTGGCTCCCCCGGTGGCAGCGGTTCTGCCGGGGCCGCGCCCGGCGCCGGCAGCACCTGATAAGTCTGCACTGGCGCGCGAACACCCGCCAGGTCGAAATGCTTTTTCACCTGGCTGTCGAGGGCAAAGCGTACCGTCCACTGTTTGAGTGGCAGAGTGGTGAACGACACTCGCAACGTAAACGCGGTATTGCTTAAGCCGACAATCCCGGCAAAGTTCGGTTCACCAATAATCAGCCCGCGAATTTCTTCGTTTTCCATCAGTTCCGTTACCGCATCTTTCAGCGCCTGATTGGCTTTATCAGTATCTTCATGGCGATCAACATCGTAATTTGCCACCACTGAACCAATGCCACGGACAAAGTTGGCAAAGGTGGTAATCGAAGACCACGGAATGATGTGATACGCCCCGGTATCCTGGCGCACGCCAACGGATCGAATCGACATTCGTTCCACCGTACCCGTCAACGGCCCGATGGTCACTAAATCTCCGGTGTTCATACCGTTTTCAAACTGAATAAATACCCCGGTGATAATATCTTTCACCAGCGTTTGCGAACCGAAAGAGATAGCCAGCCCCAACGCCCCCGCACCTGCCAGCAGCGGCGCAATGTTGACGCCGATTTCCGACAACACAATCATGATGGTGATGGTACTGATGATCACTGCCAGCGCGTTACGAAACAGCGTCAGCAGGGTACGCGTGCGGGCGCTGGGTAGCGGGCGGCCATGAATATCCGAAGCCAGCCGGTTTTCGATCAAACTGGCGAGCACCGTCCAGCCAACCGCTGAGAAGAAAAGAATGAGCGCGATACGGATCAGGATATCTACCGTTTTTTGCCCCGCACCGTTTTGCAGCCAGTTCCAGAAATCGAACAATCCCCATGCGCTCAACAGCAACATTACCGCCACGCAGACTGTCAGAATACGCGCCGTTTTCAGCGCCGCCGAAAGCCAGCCATTCAGCCGTTTTTGCAGCTCCGGATAATTTCGCTGAGTATGTGGCGAGAGAGTGATGGTTTTCGCCAGCCAGCGGGAAAACATACCGGAAACAAACGCTGCGATACCAATAATCGCCAGACTGCGTACCGTCGCGCCCATCATAAATTTCAGGCTGTTGCCTGGATCGAACAACGAAAAGAAAAACAGCACGATAAAATAGGCGCTTGCCAGCCAGTGCCAGACCAGCGCAAAGGCGCGGATAAACAGGCTGAAAAAGGCCAGCGAATGCTCCGCAAAGTTGAGCAAATGTTGGGTAATCTCTTTTTTATTACGAAAGATCAGGTACAGCGCCCAGATGGTCATGCACAGCATGATTGCCACGTTTGCCAGCGCGCCAATTTGTACATTCACCTGATTAGAGATAATCGGCACTGCCACAATCAGGCCATAGCCTATCAAACTGCTTAACCAGCTAAGGCGGCGACTCCAGTAACGGGCGCTCTCGTCCTGAATCGTGAACGGGCGCAGCTCCGCCACGTTTGGGCAAAAAATCAGGCGTAGTACGGCTTTGAAAAATTCAATCAGGGCAAAGGCGTTGAGAAACAAACTTTGTTGGAAAGCGATGGTGCGACTGCCCGCATTCAGGTTGTCGCTTAAAACCTGACCGACAAATAATGTCAGAGCCAGTAACAGCAGGTCGATAATAAACGCCCCGATAATCATTGCCGGAAGCTGCAACCAGTTACTGCGCTCACGATTTTTTTGCCGCGCCCACTGGCCCATTTTGCGATACAGCGGCAGTGCGCACAGGCGAATCAGCCAGTAAAAACCAAACACTAAAACCGCTAACATTGAAAAATGGGTCAGCGCATTGCTGAAGGTTTGTGGATTAAACGGCTTATGCGGGGAGCCGGTGATATTGCGATAAAGTTGCCCGAAGCGGGCGGAAAGGGCTTCACCATAATGGCGGCTGACTTCGGTGACCTTTTGCAGCACAGTTTGCTCTTCAACCAGCGTTGGCGGCACGATCTTCGGGACCGGTTCCGCAGGGGGCGTCGCGGCGACGGTGCGCAACTGGTCGATCAACTCTTTACGCGAGGTGTCATTATCCAGCACATCCGCCAGTGCGCCATAGGCCGCTTTTTTTTGTTCGATATCCGGTTCCGGGGCCGATTCAGTCGTTGAGTCCGTTGTCGTTGTGGTTGTAACGCCGGGTATGGATACCGCGTGGGCAGGTGCGCCCAGCAGGCAGAAGAGGATGAACAGGATCCACCGCATGACTCCTCCAGTGAGAAAACAGTGCAAAAAGATAAGTATAGATGCTGGGGGAGGGGCGATTTTAAATGAGAGGAATCTGGTGTGCCTCCCTTTCGGGTGAAAGGGAGGAAGGGATATTAAGCAGGTTGCTGACAACGTGCGGGCTTTTTTGCCGGATGCGGCGTGAACGCCTTATCCGTCCTACAAGTTCATGCAATTTTAATAAGTTGCCATATATCCTGTAGGCCTGATAAGCGTAGCGCATCAGGCAATGTGTCTTATTAAGAGACGTGCTGTAAAAATTCCTGCAAGCGCTGGCTCGGCGGATTTTTGATCAACGCCTGCGGATCGCCATCTTCCGCAATCCGGCCTTTGTCGATAAAGATCAGGCGCGAAGCTACTTTCTCGGCAAAACCGATTTCGTGGGTCACGATCACCATCGTCATGCCTTCTTCAGCCAGATCCTGCATAACCTTCAGCACTTCATGGCGCAATTCCGGGTCAAGAGCGGAAGTCGGTTCATCAAACAACATCATTTTCGGTTTCACCGCCAGCGCGCGGGCAATCGCTACACGCTGCTGTTGACCACCAGAAAGTTCGGAAGGGTAGTGATGTGCACGTTCTGCCAGACCGACTTTCGCCAGCAGTTCACGTGCCAGTTTTTCCGCCTCTTCTTTGTTCGCGCCACGCACGCGTAGCGGGCCAAACATGACGTTTTCCAGCGCCGTCAGATGCGGGAAAAGGTAAAACTGCTGGAACACCATACCCGCTTCCTGGCGAATCAGGCGCTCGTCAACTTTCGGATCGTTAACCTTCAGGCCATCGACAATCAGATCGCCGGAGGTGATTTCTTCCAGTTTGTTGATGCAGCGCAGGAGGGTCGATTTACCGGAACCGGACGGCCCGATAATCACCACGACTTCGCCCTGGGCAATATTCAAATCGATATTGTGCAGCACCTGGGTTGGGCCAAAGTGCTTGGAGACGTTTTTAAATTCAATCACAGGATTTTCATCCTTCTTTCCAGTCGACGCAGAATAAAGCTCAGCACTAGGGTAATAATCAGATAGAACACCGCCACGGCGCTCCAGATTTCAAGGGCGCGGAAGTTACCGGCAATAATTTCTTGCCCCTGACGGGTCAGTTCCGCCACGCCGATAACAATAAACAGCGATGTATCTTTAATGCTGATGATCCACTGGTTACCCAGCGGCGGCAGCATGCGGCGCAGTGCCAGCGGTAAAATGACGTAGCGAATGGTTTCCCAACGTGAAAGGCCGAGCGCCAGTCCTGCTTCACGAAAACCTTTGTGGATTGACAGCACCGCACCACGCGTGATTTCCGCAATGTACGCGCCGGAGTTGATCATGATGGTGACCACCGCCGCAGTAAACGGGTCGATGCGTAAGTCGTTAAACGCCATCGGCAGGGCGAAGTAGATAAACATCACCTGGACGACGATAGGTGTGCCGCGGATCACTTCAATAAAGACCAGCGCGACGTGGTTGGCTATCCAACCACCGAAGGTGCGTGCAAAACCTGCCGCCAGTCCGATAACCAGGCCGCCAGCCAGACCGAGGACCGAAATCCACAGGGTCATTTTGGCGCCTTCAATCAGAAGCGGAATGGCAGGCCAGATGGCACTCCAGTCAAACTGCATATGTTGTTCCTGTTACCGTGGTGTAAATACCCGAGCCAGAAGGTTGGCGGGGAGAAACGCTGGCCCGGTATGCAAAAGGCCACCGGGCCATAAATTAAAGGCAATCATTATTTCGGTTCAGTACCGAACCATTTTTTGTAGATTTCGTTGTATGTGCCGTTCTCGCGCAGGGTTTTCAACGCGCCGTTGATTTTGTCACGCAGCTCGTCGCTACCTTTCGGGAACGCAATACCGTATTGTTGTGCTTCCAGAGAGTCACCTACCGCTTTGAACTGACCGTTCCCGGCGGTTTTGATGAAGTACAGAATGTTTGGTGTGTCGTGCAGGACGGCGTCTGCGCGGTTGGTACCCAGTTCCATATAGGCGTTATCGATGTTCGGGAACTGACGCAGATCTTTGGTTTTGATGTTCGCTTTTGCGTAATCAACGGAGCCGGTGCCGCTTTTCACAGCAACCACTTTACCGTCGAGATCTTTCACGCTTTTCACATCGTTATTGTTGGCTTTCACCATCACTAACAGGCCGCTTTTGTAGTAGCCGTCAGAGAAATCGATCGCTTTTTTACGCTCGTCGGTAATGGTAATGCCCGCCAGCGCCAGATCGATGTTTTTGGTTTGCAGTGCTGGGATGATGCCGCTGAAATCCATTGGTTTCAGTTCGTAATCCAGCTTCAGTTCTTTGGCGATAGCAGCCCACAGATCCACATCAAAACCAACGTATTTGTCGCCCTGTTTAAATTCAAACGGAACGAAGGCGGTATCCGTCGCCACAACCAGTTTTTTATCCGCGGCATGAGAAGAAACCGCAAAAGCCAGGGTCAGTGCAGCCAGTGAAACTTTTAATACAGACTTCATAGCATTTCCTTTTTTCTATCCACGGGACGATCCCCTGCGTGACATTTACGTATATGAAAAAATCGTGCCAGTTTTACAACTCTTTGATTTTTATAGGAGCAGTTAAAACGGGTTGCACAATTTATGGGGCAACATCTCCGGTCTGCACCATATTGGGGCGCCAAAGTGGTGCGCAAAAATAGTGCACTCAACACATAGGTTATTTAGCGTAAATTATGATGAAAAAACAATCTTTATGTAACGATTGTGTGATGTTGCTGATACAAATATTTTACTTTGACAGGCGGGAAAGACGATGAGTTGCACTAAAAAAGTGCGTAGAGGCGGGCAGCAATACAAAACGGCTTCCTGCCAGGAAGCCGCCTTTATCGCTTACTTAAGTTCTGCACCATCTGCGATGGATTTATTCGATATTAGATTCGATAAACCACAAGAATTTATCCAGGTCGCGGGAAGCGGCGGTCAGGATATCTGCGGTGTCGTCATCTTTCGCTTCGCCAATCGCTTTACGTACATCATTAGCGACAATCGCGTAACGGTCAGCCAGTTCTTTCAGGTGATCCTGAACGCTGTGGATGTCCAGCGGGTAGCTTTTCAGCGGGGTTTTGCTGTTAATAACTTGAGTGGTACCAAGGGCAACGCCGCCTAGCTGCACCGCGCGCTCTGCCATAGTATCCAGGTGATCGGTCAGTGCGGTACGGAAACCATCCAGCATCTCATGTACGGCAATGAAGTTAGCGCCGCGCATGTTCCAGTGCGCTTGTTTGGTAATCAAAGAGAGATCAATAAACTGGATAACCTGGCGATTCAGCAACTCAACTGTCGCTTTCTTCTCGCTGTCAGAGACATCGTTGCGGGTATAAAGCAGATTTGTCGCTTTTGCTTTAACTAATTTAGCGGTACTCATAATTTCATATCCTCTTGATGTTGTGTCCCAGTAATTAACGAGACTAAGTATAGCACCACCCTGGTGTTCCGCTATTCTGGCTGTCCCTATCACACTAATAGCGGTAACAAGCGTGAAAAATAAAAACCATATAAATTCACATAGTTATGTATATTGCTGGAGGCGATTCTTATTTTCTTTTTTACGCGAGCTATTCAGAGAGAATAGGTTTTAGGATAACAAGATATATAAAAAGGGCAGGGATGAAGAGTCGTGTAATATTCTGCATGGTTATGCATAACCATGCAGAAAGCTAGCTTTAATTAATATCTAATTCTTTAATTTTAGTCTCTTTGCGCGCTGTCAGCGTTGAGCCCATTGAGGCGGCAATAATCGCGCCGAGGGCCAGTAGTTGTATTGGCGCCAATGTCTCACCGAGGAAAATCATTCCGGAAACGGCAGCCAGTGCAGGTTCCATACTCATTAGCGTACCAAATGTCCGGGTCGGCAGACGGGTGAGGGCAATCATCTCAAGCGAATAGGGCAGAGCGGTAGAGAGGATAGCGACAGCCAGACCCAATGGAACAACCGACCAGTGCCAGAGCGCCTCTCCGGCCTGGAATGCGCCAATCGGCACGAAAATAAGCGCCGCAATCAGCGAACCGATTGCCACCGTCGCCGGGCCGTGTTCCGCACCGGCGCGTTGCCCACTTAATATGTAGATAGCCCAACAAGCACCGGCGCCGAGCGCCAGCGCACAGCCGGTTAGGTCGACATGCGAAACATCCTGCCCCAGCGGCAGCAGGAACCACAGGCCGAGTACCACCAGCACAACCCAAACAAAGTCTACGGGGCGGCGTGAAGAGAACAGCGCCACTGCCAGTGGTCCGGTGAATTCCAGCGCCACCGCAATCCCAAGCGGTACGGTCTGAATAGAAAGATAAAAAAGATAGTTCATTCCCCCCAGTGAGATGCCGTAAAACAACAGCGGCAAGCGCTGTTCCTTGGCAAACCGCAGTCGCCACGGTTTAAAGAATGCGATAAGAATCAGTGTTCCCAGCGCCAGGCGCAGTGCAGTCACGCCCGGCGCGCCGACCAGTGGAAAAAGCGACTTTGCTAATGAGGCCCCGCCCTGAATAGACGCCATGGCAACGAGCAATAATAATATCGGTAACCAGACCGGCATTTTACGTAATGTCCCTGGCATCCGTTCCCCCATAAATTTGTATAGTCAGGTAAAGCGAGGAGTGTACTGGATATAACTAAAACTGGTTGAGCATTTGTTGAAAAATTTTTCCCCGATTTGACTAAAATGCGCCAGGATTGATTGATTCATCAGCTTGGTGATTAGGAATAATCTGGATGAACGGCAGTGAAAATATGCGTAATACTTACGCAGTTCACTGAAAAAATGATGTAAATTTAGATGGATAGCGGCATGTGGAAACGTTCTGTTACATGAAATGGCCCGTTAGACATCACAAATCGCGAAGAGTTTCCCATTAATTTTTGATATATTTAAAGCTTAGGACTTATTTGAATCACATTTGAGGTGGTTATGAAAAAAATTGCATGTCTTTCAGCACTGGCCGCAGTTCTGGCTTTCACCGCAGGTACTTCCGTAGCTGCTACTTCTACCGTAACTGGCGGTTACGCTCAGAGCGACGCTCAGGGCAAAATGAACAAAATGGGCGGTTTCAACCTGAAATACCGCTATGAAGAAGACAACAGCCCGCTGGGTGTGATCGGTTCTTTCACTTACACTGAAAAAAGTCGTACTAACAGTGCAGGCGATTACAACAAAACCCAGTACTACGGCATCACTGCTGGTCCGGCATACCGCATCAACGACTGGGCGAGCATCTACGGTGTTGTAGGTGTGGGCTACGGTAAATTCCAGGACACCAACTACCCGACCTATAAACACGACACCAGCGACTACGGTTTCTCCTACGGCGCAGGTCTGCAGTTCAACCCGATCGAAAACGTTGCTCTGGACTTCTCTTACGAGCAGAGCCGTATTCGTAGCGTTGACGTAGGCACCTGGATCGCCGGTGTTGGTTACCGCTTCTAATCACTTCGGTGATATAAAAAATCCGCCCCTCGGGGCGGATTTTTTTATCTTAGGATTTCGGGTCGAAAATATCGGTTCCGAGATGGTTGTAGTCCACCTTCTGTAACTGGAAGTTGGTGATGTAGATTGGCCCGGCTTTCTTCTCGGAAATAAACGGGTAGTTGATGTTGATTTCCTGCGCTTTAATTCCCGTCCACTGTGAGAAAAAACCTAAGAAATCATTGGCTGAACGGCGGGCTTTAATCACCCGATGCGCTTTATCGTCGCTGGAAATGACCATAAAAGGCACCTGGAAATTCTGCTGATATTTATCATCGTGGGCCAGGTATTGCACTTCTTTTCCGCGTTCTTTAAAGGCTAAACCGTGGTCTGAAAAATAAACCATGGAGAAACTGCTGCCGCTGTTGCGTAACTGGTCGTACAGTTTGCGCAGTAAATCGTCAGTTTGCGTCATGGTGTAGAGATAGCACGATGTTTCTTTCGATTGTACAAAGGTTTCGTATTTGCCTTGTGTCCGGTCACAGGCCTGAGGATGTGAGCCCATCAGATGCAAAACAATCAGTTGCGGCTGCGAGTGTTCTTCCGCCAATACCTGAGCAGTCATTGTCAGTAGCTCTTCGTCTTTAGCGTTCTTATCTGCTTCAAAATTACCGTTTTTCAGGAATTGCACTTCATCTGCACGTTTAGCGATGCTGGCGATAGCCGTATCGTATTCGCCGATTTGCCCCTGATTAGAAAACCACCAGGTCTGGAATCCTGCTCGGTTGGCCAGGGTCACAAAGTTATCCTGAAACTGTGGTTTGCCATCGACCACGCGGTTAAGCGTTAATCCGAGAGATTTCTGTGTGGAGCCACTGGCAGCAATATAATCAGAAAAAATCAGGCCGTTAACGCTGCTGGCAAACGGGGTATTATTCCAGTGACCGCCAAAGGCACCGAGGGCATCGCGACGTGCGCTTTCGCCAATGACCACCACATAAGTGTGATATTTGGGTTTAACTGCAGTGACTGTCCAGGTATCTTTCATCCCGGAAAGTTTCGCCATCCGTTCCTGCTCTTCAATCACCTCGTTATTGTTGACGATGACATCCCTGGCAAAACGAAATACCGGATAACCGGTGTCTTTGAGTTTAAATACACCGCCCCAGGCGAGATTTTGAACCGGAGCGACAAAAAATGTCGCCACACTGAATACCAGACACAGGCTGTCGAATTTATTCCAGCGTGCTTTTTCATCCTCTATTTTCCGCCTGATCGCAATCACGCCGAGCGCAAAAATAAATAAGCCGACCAGATAGCTATACCACGGGAAGATCGTAAGAATTTCGGTCGACTCTTCCATATTGGTGGAATGCAGCGCCAGCAATGTATTGAAGTTAGGCGCACCGTACGCCTGAGCAAAAGGGAAATAACAGGCCGCCACCAGCGAACAGACGCCTATTAAGGTTTTTTGCACGCGCGGCAACATCCGCCATAGCAAAAGCAAAATGGCAGTAAAAGCGGCGGTGTAGAGAAAACTAAAGGGATAACCTAAACCAAGGTTAATCAATAGCGACTGTAAAAAGTAGAACGCAGTCCACGGGCTAAAAACCCGGCTACGGGAAACAAGCGATTCTTTAAGGGTTAAGTTCATATGCCACTATCGTAACAAACGCCATGTGCTTACCCTGGCGTCAAGGGTCAATACCTGCAAGAGTGCGTGAAGAGGGGGAAGGGTCCGCATCTGCGAGCCGCAATATACGCAGGGCTGCAAGAAGATAGAGCGAGCTGCCGTTCAGGTCAACTACTGAGGAACAAATCTTTTGCGAAGAGAATAGCAAATCCGATAAAAAGTGGGGGGGCAATCCAGAACAATCTATGCCTGCAATAAAGCAGGAGCAAAGCGGCGTACCGCGACGCCGCTATTTATCGGAAGGTTTATCTTGCTGCGGTTTGTTGTTGACCATATCGCACAACATCGAGAGCAGCATTAACCGTACTTTAAAGGGAGAGTGACTAAACACGCGCATACACCTCTTGAACTCATTCATAAGACCTCCTGACTTGCTAATCCCGTCGTTCCATGAGGGATGATTGCATTACATACAGATATAGCACAGGCTATATTATATAGCTATTGCTAAAACGTTAATTTTTTGTACCTTCGCAACTCTGGTTTACAATGTGCGCACGAAATGAGAACGCTATGTATGTGTCACCATAATGAGGAAGCACAATGAGTCGTCGCGCAGGTACGCCAACAGCAAAAAAAGTGACGCAGTTAGTGAACGTGGAAGAGCACGTTGAAGGATTCCGCCAGGTCAGAGAGGCACATCGCCGTGAACTTATCGACGATTACGTTGAGCTGATTTCTGACCTGATGATGGAGGTGGGAGAAGCGCGCCAGGTTGATATGGCCGCCCGTCTGGGAGTCTCTCAACCTACGGTGGCTAAAATGCTTAAGCGACTGGCAACAATGGGATTGATTGAAATGATCCCCTGGCGTGGCGTGTTTTTAACGGCAGAAGGAGAGAAGCTGGCGCAGGAAAGTCGCGAGCGTCATCAGGTCGTCGAAAATTTCTTGTTGGTGTTGGGCGTTAGCCCGGAAATCGCCCGTCGCGACGCGGAAGGCATGGAGCACCATGTCAGTGAGGAGACGCTGGACGCCTTTCGTTTGTTTACCCAGAAACACGGTGCTAAATGAGCCTGCCTTTTTTACGCTCGCTGCAAGGCGATCGCTTTTTTCAGTTATTAATTCTTGTTGGCATCGGATTAAGTTTTTTCGTTCCTTTCACACCTAAGTCCTGGCCTGGCGCTATTGACTGGCACACCATCATCACCTTAAGTGGCCTGATGCTGTTGACCAAAGGTGTTGAATTAAGCGGTTATTTTGATGTGCTTGGGCGAAAGATGGTGCGCCGTTTTGCTACTGAGCGTCGACTGGCGATGTTTATGGTGCTGGCAGCGGCGCTGCTTTCTACGTTTCTGACCAACGACGTCGCGCTGTTTATTGTGGTTCCGCTGACCATCACGCTAAAAAGACTGTGTGAGATCCCGGTTAATCGGCTGATTATTTTCGAGGCGTTGGCGGTGAATGCCGGATCGTTGCTGACGCCGATTGGCAATCCGCAAAATATCCTAATCTGGGGACGCTCTGATCTTTCGTTTGTCGGTTTTATTGCCCAAATGGCCCCGCTGGCTGGTGCGATGATGCTGACACTACTGCTGCTGTGTTGGTGTTGTTTCCCTGGAAAGGCGCTGCAATACCATACTGGTTCGCAGATGCCGGAGTGGAAGCCTCGGCTGGTGTGGAGTTGTCTGGGGCTGTATATCGTCTTCCTTATGGCGCTGGAGTTGAAACAAGAGCTGTGGGGGTTGGTGATTGTGGCGGCGGGCTTTGCGCTTCTGGCGCGTCGCGTGGTGCTGAGCGTGGACTGGACGTTGCTGCTGGTGTTTATGGCGATGTTTATCGACGTCCATTTACTGACCCAACTTCCGGTATTACAGGGCGTGTTGAGCAACGTGAGTCATTTATCTGAACCTGGATTATGGCTGACGGCGATTGGTTTATCGCAGGTAATCAGTAACGTGCCGGGCACGATTTTGCTGCTCAATTATGTGCCTCCGTCTTTACTACTGGCATGGGCGGTAAATGTAGGTGGCTTTGGTTTATTACCCGGATCGCTGGCAAATTTGATTGCGCTACGGATGGCGAACGATCGCCGTATCTGGTGGCGTTTCCATCTCTATTCAATACCGATGCTGTTGTGGGCGGCGCTGGTGGGATATGTTTTGTTGGTTATGATCCCGGCGGGGTAAGGTCTGACAAATTAAAAAGGCGGATTATTAGTCCGCCTCTGAGTGTTGGTAATACGCGCTTTGTTCATGCCGGATGCGGCCTACAAAAACTTGCGGATTCAATATATTGCAGGTTCTGCGTAGGCCTGATAAGCGTAGCGCATCAGGCAATTATGTATTGCCATGAGCAGCCTCAGGCGGATTATCACTCCGCCTTTTGCTTAAGTTTTAACGATTAATTCAGGCGAACCGGCATCCCGGAACGGTTTTTAATCGCTTCATCCAGAACAACCTGATCAACGTCTGGCTGACCAGTCACTGTCTGCACGCTCTTCGTCAGAGTAATTGGTACAATTTCCTGACCTTCAAACTGGGCTTCGGTGGTAGACAGCGGGTTATGGACTTCAATATAACGGCTGCCGTCTGGCTCGGTAGTCGCTTTTACCGGCTCATCAATAAACTGCACGCGAGTACCGACTGGCACTTTCTCGAACAGGAATTTAATGTCTTCGTTACGCAGACGCACACAGCCGTGGCTTACGCGCAGACCGATACCGAAGTTAGCGTTGGTGCCGTGGATAGCGTACAGGCGACCGATGTACAGTGCATACAGCCCCATTGGGTTATCCGGGCCAGCCGGAACGACAGCCGGAAGTGGTTCGCCTGCTGCGCGGTACTCGGCGTGCATTTTGGCGGTCGGTGTCCAGGTCGGGCCTGCTTTCTTACGCTCTACTTTGGTGGTCCAGTTGATAGGTGTGTCTTTACCTAACTGACCAATCCCGATCGGCAACACGATAACGGTGTTGGTCCCTTTCGGATAGTAGTACAAACGCATCTCTGCGCTGTTAATGACGATACCTTCATGCACGGTATCTGGCAGGATCAACTGCTGTGGAATGTTCAGTACGGTGCCGCCTTTCGGCAGGAAGGTATCCACACCAGGGTTAGCTTCCATCATGTTGGAAAGACCCATCTGGTACTCGGCAGCAAAATACTCCAGCGGCTGAGTGTTACCTTCAGGGATAGTGATCACCTGATTCTGACCAACCAGGCGACTCCCGTCGGTTGGCAGAGGATAAGTTACCGCAGAGGCGGTACTGCAAAAGCCGACAACAGCGAAGGCCGCTGCGAATAATGTTTTCAATTTCATATTCATGTTAAGCGAGATTTAGTGCCTGGCAGGCCATTAGGTTGAGAATATTAGAGTATTGGAAGCGCATTATATGTTCATTCCAGCTAACAGTGAAATCAGATGTGTACTAAATCACATTTTTTGCCTTTGGGAAGAGTGTAGACCTTAAGCGACGGACGGGATCTTCTTTCAGACTTATGGCATAATGCGCGGTTTGTCATATCTCTTTTCAGGATACGCCTGTGTTAGTTTCCAGTAACGTCACCATGCAGTTCGGCAGTAAGCCGTTGTTTGAAAACATTTCCGTCAAATTTGGCGGCGGCAACCGTTACGGCCTGATTGGCGCGAACGGTAGTGGTAAATCCACCTTTATGAAAATCCTCGGCGGCGACCTTGAGCCGACGCTGGGCAACGTTTCCCTCGATCCGAATGAGCGCATTGGTAAGCTGCGCCAGGATCAATTTGCCTTTGAAGAGTACACCGTGCTGGATACGGTGATCATGGGGCATAAAGAGTTGTGGGAAGTGAAGCAAGAGCGCGACCGCATCTATGCTTTGCCGGAAATGAGCGAAGAAGATGGCTACAAAGTGGCCGATCTGGAAGTGAAATACGGCGAAATGGACGGTTACTCTGCAGAATCGCGTGCGGGGGAATTGTTGCTTGGCGTCGGTATTCCACTGGAACAACACTACGGCCCGATGAGTGAAGTTGCTCCTGGCTGGAAGCTGCGTGTGCTGCTGGCGCAGGCGCTGTTTGCTGACCCGGACATTCTCCTGCTCGACGAACCGACCAACAACCTGGACATCGACACCATTCGCTGGCTGGAGCAGGTGCTGAACGAGCGTGACAGTACCATGATCATCATTTCGCACGACCGTCACTTCCTCAACATGGTTTGTACCCACATGGCGGATCTGGACTACGGCGAACTGCGCGTTTATCCGGGCAACTACGATGAGTACATGACGGCCGCGACCCAGGCGCGTGAACGTCTGCTGGCTGATAATGCCAAGAAGAAAGCGCAGATTGCTGAGCTGCAATCCTTCGTTAGCCGCTTTAGCGCCAACGCCTCGAAATCTCGCCAGGCGACTTCGCGCGCGCGTCAGATTGATAAAATCAAACTGGAAGAGGTAAAAGCCTCCAGTCGTCAGAACCCGTTCATTCGTTTTGAGCAGGATAAGAAACTGTTCCGTAACGCGCTGGAAGTGGAAGGTCTGACCAAAGGGTTTGATAACGGTCCGCTGTTTAAAAATCTTAGCCTGCTGCTGGAAGTCGGTGAAAAACTGGCGGTACTGGGTACCAACGGCGTCGGTAAATCGACCCTGTTAAAAACGCTGGTGGGCGATCTGCAACCGGACAGCGGCACTGTAAAATGGTCTGAGAACGCGCGCATTGGTTACTATGCCCAGGACCACGAATATGAGTTCGAAAATGATCTGACCGTGTTCGAATGGATGAGCCAGTGGAAGCAGGAAGGCGATGACGAGCAGGCGGTGCGCAGCATTCTCGGTCGTTTACTGTTCAGCCAGGACGACATCAAAAAGCCAGCTAAAGTGCTTTCCGGTGGGGAAAAAGGGCGGATGCTGTTTGGTAAGTTAATGATGCAGAAACCGAATATTCTGATCATGGACGAACCGACCAACCACCTGGATATGGAATCCATCGAGTCACTGAACATGGCGCTGGAACTGTATCAGGGTACGCTGATCTTTGTTTCTCACGACCGTGAGTTTGTAAGCTCCCTGGCGACCCGCATTCTGGAAATCACTCCGGAACGCGTGATCGACTTTAGCGGTAATTACGAAGATTACCTGCGTAGCAGAGGGATCGAGTAAGTTATTGCCCGTCACCCCGATACAGTCGGGGTGACGGTGGCTGAGGACAAACGCAAGATTGCCTGATGCGCTACGCTTATCAGGCCTACGCAGGACCTGCAATGTATTGAATCTGCAAGCCGTTTTAGGTCGGATAAGGCGGTAACGCCGCATCCGGCATGAACAAAGCGCACTTTGTCAGCAATCTGAGCAACATCGAACCTGCTTCCTTAACCTCACTTCCAATAATCCATCAACTCTTACACGTCCATGCCCAGTGCGCGCTTACCGTGAATGTTCAGATCATCCAGTGTAAAGCGGCTTTTCCAGTTTGCTTCATAATCTTCCCGCGGGAAGTCGCCCGGTGATGCGCCTTTTTCCAGCGCCATTTTGACTTTGTGTGCATAAGCCCGATTTTTCTCGCACATTGGCGCAGCAGGGATATACATCACGTTGCCCCAACCCTGTTGATTGTCTACTGGCGCGACGGAGTGAATCACATCGCAGTGCCACCAGACGGAATCCCCTGCTGTTATCGCGGGAATGGATGTCAGCGCTTTAATCAATAGTGGATGCCATTTCTCTGAAATGGGAAGAACTTTGCCAGGTGCAACCCCGCACAGTTCATCGTCCGGTACGTCATCCAGCAGCGGGCGCAATAAAACATACGCCATCGCTTCCGGGATAGGCACCACATGCAACAATCCCTGACCCGATATCATATCAGAGAGCGCAGTCCAGCCTTGAAACGTGCGGAACACTGAACATTTGGTCGTGTTATCCACCGTGTACTCTTCGACATCGGTCCGGTGTGCAGCATCCCAGGGATCGTAATCATCGAAATTACCATTGAACACATTGGCAAAAACGCGCTGATAAGCGGGCAATAACCACCGTTCCAGCGCACCAGAATCGGTATGCGCCCCCAGACCTTTAGATGTAGTACCTGGAGGACGGCGACGGATCCTGTCCGGGTAAATCACACTGATATCAGGATCAAACCACTGCTTGCCGTTGCTTTCAGACTTCCACAGGCGGTTCAGGAAAGATTGCACAGCAGCCATATTTTCGCTCTGCCGCGCCTGCATCTGTGCTTGTGACCAGTAAATGGGATAGATTTCGGGACGAGAAGCCTCCAGTGAGCCGAAAAAACTGTCGCCAGGGCCTTTATAAACATCATCAAAATGATTGCTATCGAGATAATCGAGCATGGCACGATCCCACGCCAGCGCCTGCTCGCGAGGGAAATGACCTTTTATTACTGCACAGCCGCGACGTTTAATTTCATTGCGAGTGACATCGCTTACTGTCCCTGCGGCAATATCGCTATAAGAAACTTCCGGCCAAACCGGCAGCCCTTGCGCTTTTAGGGCATCGATTTCAGCAACACGCGTTTCGATTTTTGCAGAGAGTGTATCGAAAACCTGTTGTACATCACCGAGCTGTTCCCGCAGCGCAGCTTTCATTTCTCGGATAGCCGCTTTCGCATCTGTGGGCAGCGTCTCACAGGAAAAAGTCATATCAACCCCTCATCTTTCGTTCGAAAGTAAAATGATTACGATTGATACTTTAAGTTAAAAATAAGTTAACGCAAGATAAAGATCTTGAGTCACCGCACAAAGCGAGCAAAAAGGCGAGAGGCCGAAGTGGTCACTCCGGCCCGGGGGAAGATCAACGATTGAAAGGAGCGATGTTATCCAGCACTGCCTGAATCACATTCAGCGCGCCTTCATGATTATTGTCATCGGTAGCGTAATGAGCGATTTGTTTAATATTTTCCGCAGCATTGCCCATCGCAAAGGAATAACGCGCCATTTTCAGCATCTCCGCATCGTTACCGCTGTCGCCAATCGCTACCACATTTTGCGGCGACAGATCCCAGCGTTTCAGTAACCGCGAAATACCGTTCGCTTTATGCAGGCCAGGTATAATCAGGTCAATAAACCCAAAACCACTGGTCACCGGTTTCATAATGCCGTCGAGTGCAATGTGCAGTTTGTCTATCACCTGTGGGATCTGTTCATCCGGCAGGTTCAGAGAAAACTTGAACAGTACGTCGTCAATGTCCTGGTAATCCTTTACAGGTTTCAGGCGATGGTAGTGTTTTGCCATCAATGCAACGAATGATTCCGGGGCATTTTCACTGATGTATGCACTTTGCAGACCACAGGCGACAAAATTCAGTTGTTTATCTTTCAATAACTCGCCAATAACAATCCGCGATTCATGTCGAGTCAGTTCGCCGTGAAAAAGCTGCTTGCCGTGTTCGTAAACCAGAGCGCCGTTTTCTGCAACAAAAGAGATTTCATCTTTTAGCTCAGGGAAGAAG
The DNA here is from genome assembly GCF_004212315.1 of Escherichia sp. E10V5. Taxonomy (NCBI): domain Bacteria; kingdom Pseudomonadati; phylum Pseudomonadota; class Gammaproteobacteria; order Enterobacterales; family Enterobacteriaceae; genus Escherichia; species Escherichia sp. E10V5. Next base: position 59,671 of record NZ_RHJM01000007.1, on the reverse strand, counting down.
GAAATGAGCTGGTAATACTGGTTACCGCTGGCGACAACGAACTCAATATCGCGATTTTTCAGTTCCTGATATTGCGCCATAAAACGCTCATGATTGTACGTTTTGGCGTCGTTTAGAAAAGTACCGTCCATGTCTGTGACGATAACTTTTACGCTCATAAGAAGTGCTCCTGGCAATGAATGCAAACCGCCACAGTGTAATAACAATGTGACGCAGGGCACAAATTTATTTCGAATGTAATTGAGCGAGAAATTGACACTGTGAATGATATAGCCCGGCGACGGTGGCCGCCGGGCGGAAGAGTTACAGCATATGTTCGGTACGGGCGATGATATCGTCCTGTGCGTCTGGAGAGAGCGCGGTGAAGAAGGCGGAATAACCTGCTACGCGCACCACCAGATCGCGGTATTGATCCGGATGTTTTTTCGCTTCCAGCAATGTTTCGCGGGAAACGATGTTGTACTGAATGTGCCAGCCTTTATGCACTTCGAAGAAGGTGCGCAGCAGGATCATCAGTTTCTGCTTGTCAGATTCGTTCTCCAGCGTCGCCGGGTTCAGTTTCTGGTTGAGCAACACACCGCCGAGAATCGCTGCGGTAGGCAGTTTACCCACTGAGCCGATGACCGCCGTTGGGCCGAGATGGTCGGTGCCGGAGGCCGGGCTTGCGCCTTCTGCCAGCGGGGTATGCGCTTTACGTCCGTCCGGCGTTGCCATGGTCTGTGCGCCGAATGGTACGTTGGCGGAAATAGATGATGTACCTGCGTAATAATTGCCGCCGATCGGGCCACGACCGTAGCGTGGGTTATGATACTGTTTCAGTTCGTCGATATAGGTCTGATAAGCGCGAGCCAGCAGCGTATCGACGGTATCATCGTCGTTGCCGTACTTCGGCGCGCCGTTAATCAGACGCTGACGCAGCTGCTCGTGAGTCAGACCGTCGAAGTCTTCCGCCAGCGCGGCAGCCAGTTGTTGCTGACCAATCACGCCCTGTTCAAATACCAGTTTCTTCACTGCCGCCAGGCTGTTGCCGAGGTTGGCAATGCCGACCTGCAGGCCAGAAACCCAGTCATATTTCGCGCCGCCTTGCTTGATACTTTTCGCTCGCTCAATACAGTCATCCACCAGCGCCGAGCAGAGAATATCGTGCACGTTCTCTTCCAGCATGGTGTCGACGACATATTCGATTTCGATTGATTTGCGGGTGTAGTAACGGATTTGCGTATCCCACGCGTCCATGACTTCATCGAAGTTGTTGAAGTTACCCGCTGACAACGCTTTTTCTTGTGGCAGGAACACTTTGCCGCTGGTGGCATCACGACCACCTTCCAGCGCCGCCAGCATCACGCGAGCGAAGTTGATAAAGCTCATGCCGGTGCAGCGATAGCCCCATTTACCGCCGACGGCGGTTTCGATACAACCAATCGCTGCGTAGTCGTAAGCGTCCTGCGGTTCAATACCGAGTTTAATAAATTCCGGAATCACGATTTCGTCGTTGTTGAACGCCGGCATCCCGAAGCCGCAGCGGATCACCTGCACACAGGCATCGAGGAAATCGTTGCTCATTCCCGCATGGTAACGCACGCTGAGGTTAGGCTGAGTCGAACGCAGGCGACCGCAAGATTCGAGGATTGCGTAAGAGAGTGGATTCACCGCGTCCATCGGCTGACCATCAACCAGATTTTGCCCGCCAATGGTGACGTTCTGATACAGCGGACTTCCCGCAGAGGCTTTTGAGTGCGAGCCGGAGCGGATCTTGTTCACTTCCAGCAGTTTCAGCCAGCAGCTATGCAGCATCTCGATAGCGTGTTCGCGATCCAGCGTCTGGTTGAGTTCAACGTCGCGGCGATAGTACGGATAGAGATACTGATCCATACGACCAAACGACACCGAGTGACCGTTAGATTCAATCTGCAAAATCAACTGGATGAAGTAGCACAGTTGCAGCGCCTGCCAGAAAGTTTGCGGCGGCTGGTGGGCGATGATGTCGCAGTTTTCTGCCATCGCCAGCAGTTCATCGCGACTACTTTCGCGGGATTCGGTGGCGGCCATTTCTCGCGCCAGAGCAGCGAAACGTTCAATGTGTTCACTGACTGCCACCAGTACGATATCAATCGCTTTCAGGAACTGCTCGCCGTGCAAATCTTCCAGCACAGTCAGGTTGATACGTGAGCGGCGCTCTGCCACTTTCTCGCGCAGACCATCAAGCCCTTTTTCCAACAGCAGCGGGAAATTGACCGCCAGGTGCGCATCGCCGGAGGTCATATTGCCCTCCGCTTTAATGATGCCAGTCGCCAGCAGGCCTTTTTGCTCATCGGTAAACATGCCATAGCAGCGATCCTGTACAGTCTGACCGCGCCACCATGGGCACACTTCATGCAGAACACGTTTGTTCTCTTCGCTGACCGCAAAACCAGCACCCGGACGATCCGCCAGATCATCAATCTCTTTTTCGATCCAGGAGACGGTATATTCCGGGAAGATCGGCGCGGCGCGGACTTCACTGGCCTGGTTGCCGATGATTAACTCATCGTGTTTGATCCAGATGGTGCGATTCGCCAGGTGGTGCGCCAGCGCCAGCGCGCGACGTACCGGGATCGGCTTATCGAGATGTTGTTGATACATCTCAGTATAGTGCTGTGCGCGCTCGGTACAGACCGGCGGTTTCACAATATGCACCAGCGCATTTTTGTGCGCTTTAATGCGGTCGCTGAGCGTGTCCAGTTTCAGTGTGGTCATGGTTGTTATCCTCGTAAGGTCGCGGTTAACCCTTTCTGGCAGGCATACTGCTGGGCAAAGTCGAGCAGTTCTGGCGCATCAAGCGGTTTTTCCGGGGCGTCATAGGGCAGATTAAGTAAGTGATATTTGTTGATGCCCAGCGTGTGGTAGGGCAGGAAATGAATTTCGCTAACGTGCAACTCATCGGCGGCAAAATCGGTAATGGCTTTCACACTGGCTTCATCGGCATTAAAGCCCTGAATCAGCGGCACGCGAATAATGATTTTTTTGCCCGCCGCCGCGAGTTTTTTCAGATTATCCAGCACTCTGGCGGCGCTGCCGTCAGTCCACTGTTTAAACGGCGCGTCGGCAACGTGTTTTAAATCGGCAAGAAACAGATCGATATAGGGCAGAGAAGGGGCGATATATTTCCACGGCACATGCAGACAGGTTTCTACCGCAGTATGAATACCGGCCTCGTGGCTGGCTTGCAGCAGCGCCGTCGCCATTTCCGGCTGCATAAACGGCTCACCACCGGAAAGCGTTAAACCGCCGCCGCTGCGATCGTAAAATGGTTTATCGCGCAGAACGGTCGCCATGATCTCCTCAACGCTTTTCGCTTCACCGCACACGGTTAATGCCTGAGTCGGACAGCAGTCGGTCAGCGCCGTCAGATGTTCAGGCGTTAACTTTTCCCTGTGAATGAGTAAACCATTCAGCGCGCGCTCAATCACTTCCGGAGCGGTTTTTGAGCATAGTTCGCAGCCTTCCAGACACAGTCGTGCGTCATACAGCAGATCTTGCGTGCGGGCGCGGCTTTCCGGGTTCTGACACCAGCGGCAGCCCAGCGAGCACCCCTTAAGGAAAACTACCGTGCGGATACCGGGACCGTCGTGGGTCGAATAGCGCTGAATGTTGAAAATCATAGATGTCCCTCTTTTTCGTTCAAACATTAAAATACTTTCGAATGAAAGTTAGATTGATGTACATCAACTGTTCAGAGAGTTTTTTCGTGATAGTCTGATTTCATACAAAAGTAGATTTAGAGGATGACTATGGAACTGTATCTGGATACTTCAAACGTCGCCGCAGTGAAGACGCTGGCTCGTGTTTTTCCATTGGCGGGTGTGACCACTAATCCAAGTATTGTGGCGGCAGGTAAGAAGCCTCTGGAAGTTTTACTTCCTGAGTTACATGAGGCGATGGGCGGACAGGGGCGTTTGTTTGCGCAGGTCATGTCTACTACTGCTGAAGGTATGGTGAACGATGCGCGTAAACTGCGTTCTATTATTGCGGATATCGTGGTTAAAGTACCTGTGACTGCCGAGGGGCTGGCAGCGATTAAGCTATTAAAAGCGGAAGGTATTCCGACGCTGGGTACGGCGGTGTATGGGGCAGCGCAAGGGCTGCTGTCGGCGCTGGCGGGTGCGGAGTATGTTGCGCCTTACGTCAACCGAATTGATGCCCAGGGCGGGAGTGGTATTCAGACGGTGACCGACTTACACCAGTTACTGAAAATGCACGCGCCACAGGCGAAAGTGCTGGCAGCCAGTTTCAAAACCCCGCGTCAGGCGCTGGACTGCTTACTGGTAGGATGCGAATCAATCACACTGCCGCTGGATGTCGCGCAACAGATGATTAGCTATCCGGCAGTTGATGCCGCTGTGGCGAAGTTTGAGCAGGACTGGCAGGGGGCGTTTGGCAGAACGTCGATTTAACCGGACTTTCTGCATCCTCATAAATTGCTGATGACGTGGCGGAGTGCACTGATGCCTGCCGCGTCTTATCAGACCTGGAAATCTGCGCCCGAACCGTAGGCCAGATAAGGCGTTCACGCCGCATCTTATCAGGCCCGGAGCTGGCAATTAATGCCCGCACACCTCACACCCCGGATTACGCATCAGTTTCATTTCGCGAAACTGACAGGTCATCGCATCGTACATCACGATTTTCCCGCTGGCAGGTTTGCCATAACCTGCCAGCAGTTTGATCGCTTCCATTGCCTGCAACGAACCAATCACCCCAATCAACGGTGCCATTACGCCCGCTTCCACGCAGGTTAACGCGTTCTCGCCAAACAAACGGCTAAGGCAGCGATAGCACGGCTCACCGTCCTGATAAGTAAAGACCGTGATTTGCCCTTCCATACGAATTGCCGCGCCGGAAACCAGCGGCACCTTCGCGGCAAAACAGCCCGCGTTCAGTTGATTACGTACCGCAACGTTATCCGTACAGTCGAGCACCAGATTGTGTTCAGCAATCAACGCAGCCAGTTCAGCGTCATCAAGCAACGCGTTTATCGGCGTAATCGCGATATGTTGATTGATCCGCGCCAGTGCGTCACGGGCTGATTCTACCTTCGGTTGCCCGACCGTGGCATCACTGTGCAGCGTCTGGCGCTGCAAATTTGAGAGCGAAACCGTGTCGAAGTCGAGCAGCGTCAGGTTACCGACGCCGGCGCTTGCCAGATACTGCGAGGCTGCGCAGCCGAGGCCGCCCAGGCCAACTACCAGCACGCGGGAATCTTTCAATGCTTCCTGACCGTCAAAATCAAAACCACGCAGGATGATTTGCCGATTGTAGCGCAGCATCTCCTGATCGCTGAGTTCCGCCATTACAGGCCTCCGAACAACGCATTAAATGGCTCGACTTCCACCCATTCGCCCGCTTCAACATTGCCGCGATCGCGCTCCAGCACGATAAAGCAGTTGCCGAGGCTAAAGGAGCTAAATATATGTGAACCCTGATGCCCGGTGGTCGTGACTTCCAGTTCGCCGTCGGCGTTGCGTTGCAGCACGCCGCGCTGGAAATCAAGACGTCCAGGGGATTTCTTGAGACGAGATGCCGTGCGTACGCGCTGGCGCGCGGGCAGGCCACTGGCGGTATTGCCGCTTAATTTGGCCAGCAAAGGTTGTACTAATTGATAGAAGGTCAGCGTCGCAGAAACTGGATTGCCCGGCAGGCCGCAGAACCAGCTATTCGCGAGTTTACCAAACGCGAACGGTTTACCCGGTTTAATCGCCAGTTTCCAGAACGCAATTTCGCCCAGTTCTTCGAGAATGGTTTTGGTGTAATCCGCTTCACCAACCGAAACACCACCGGAACTGATCACCACATCCGCCTGGCTGTCGGCTTCAATAAATGCGGCGCGCAGGGCATGTGGATCGTCGCGAATAATCCCTAAGTTGATTACTTCACAACCCAGCTGTTCTAACATCAAATGCACCGCGAGGCGGTTGGTATCGTAAATTTGCCCATCGCCCAGAGGCTGACCGGGTAACTGCAACTCATCACCCGTGGAAAATAGCGCCACTCGCACTTTACGAATCACCGGAGCTTCGGCAATCCCTAGCGAAGCAATCACTGGCAGTTCAGCGGTAGTCAGGCGAGTACCTGCCGGAAAAACAACCGCGCCCGCAGAGATATCTTCACCGCGACGGCGAATATTTTGCCCGCTATGCACTTCAGCGGTAAAACGTACGCCATTGTCCGTTAGTTCAGTCTGTTCCTGCATGACCACTGCTTCGCAGCCTTCCGGTACTGGTGCGCCAGTCATAATGCGGATGCAGGTGCCAGCAGGCCACTCGCCATGGTAAGGCTGACCGGCAAACGACTTCCCGGCAACGGGCAGCGGTTGTCCGGAGGTGATATCGGCCAAACGTACCGCGTAACCGTCCATTGCGGAGTTATCAAACCCTGGGACATCCAGCGGCGAAACCACATCGCTCGCCAGAATACGGCCAAAACACTGTACCAGTGGCAGCGTTTCCTGGGCGGTCAGTGGGGTAACGCGAGAAAGCATCTCATTAAGCGCGGTGTCGAGCGACATCAATCCGGTGGTAAATTCCATGAAAACACTCCTGCGGAGGCAAAATCGAATTTGCCTATTATGTCAGAAAAACGCCACAGACTGTATGCCACCTCGGTCGTAGAGCAGACGCTCTCCTTTACATGCCATATACATCTTTCTATATTCAAAAATTGAATGAGTAATTCATAAAAATTCTGATATTTATAGCAAAAGTGGCGAGCCACCCTTAATGGACGAAGACTATGGGCAAAGCAGTCATTGCAATCCACGGCGGCGCAGGCGCAATTAGCCGCGCACAGATGAGTCTGCAACAGGAATTACGCTACATTGAGGCGCTGTCTGCCATTGTTGAAACCGGACAGCAAATGCTCGAAGCGGGCGAAAGCGCGCTGGATGTGGTGACAGAAGCGGTGCGCCTGCTGGAAGAGTGTCCGCTCTTTAACGCCGGAATTGGCGCCGTCTTTACGCGTGATGAAACGCATGAACTGGACGCCTGTCTGATGGATGGCAACACCCTGAAAGCGGGGGCGGTGGCGGGCGTTAGCCATCTGCGCAACCCAATTCTTGCCGCTCGTCTGGTGATGGAGCAAAGCCCGCATGTGATGATGATTGGTGAGGGGGCGGAAAACTTTGCTTTTTCTCATGGCATGGAGCGCGTCTCGCCGGAGATTTTCTCCACGCCTTTGCGTTATGAACAGCTGCTGGCGGCGCGTGAGTGTGGGGAAACCGTCCTCGACCATAGCGGCGCTCCGCTGGATGAAAAACAAAAAATGGGTACGGTGGGCGCCGTGGCGTTGGATTTACACGGCAATCTGGCGGCCGCCACGTCCACGGGCGGAATGACCAATAAATTACCCGGACGAGTGGGCGATAGTCCCTTAGTGGGTGCCGGATGCTACGCCAATAACGCCAGTGTGGCGGTTTCTTGTACTGGTACGGGCGAAGTCTTCATCCGCGCGCTGGCGGCGTATGACATCGGCGCGTTAATGGATTATGGCGGTCTAAGCCTCGCGGAAGCCTGCGAGCGGGTGGTGATGGAAAAACTCCCGGCGCTTGGCGGCAGCGGTGGCTTAATCGCTGTCGACCACGAAGGTAACGTCGCACTACCGTTTAACACCGAAGGAATGTATCGCGCCTGGGGCTATGCAGGCGATACACCAACCACTGGTATCTACCGCGAAAAAGGGGACACCGTTGCCACACAGTGATGAACTTGATGCCGGTGATGTCCTGGCGGTCGATAATCTCAACATTGCCTTTATGCAGGACCAGCAGAAAGTGGCTGCGGTGCGCAATCTTTCTTTTCGGCTGCGACGCGGCGAGACGCTGGCCATTGTCGGGGAATCAGGTTCCGGTAAATCTGTCACAGCACTGGCATTGATGCGTCTATTGGAACAAGCAGGCGGTCTGGTGCAGTGCGATAAAATGCTGTTGCGGCGACGCAGTCGTGAAGTGATTGAGCTTAACGAGCAGAGTGCCAGTCAAATACAGCATGTGCGCGGCGCAGATATCGCGATGATTTTTCAGGAGCCGATGACCTCGCTGAATCCGGTATTTACTGTGGGTGAGCAGATTGCCGAGTCGATCCGTTTGCATCAAAACGCCAGTCGTGAACAGGCGATGGTAGAGGCGAAGCGGATGCTGGATCAGGTTCGCATCCCGGAAGCCCAAACCATTCTTTCGCGTTATCCGCATCAACTCTCCGGTGGGATGCGCCAGCGAGTGATGATTGCAATGGCGCTGTCATGTCGCCCGGCGGTGCTGATTGCGGATGAACCGACCACCGCACTGGATGTCACGATTCAGGCGCAGATCCTGCAATTAATCAAAGTATTGCAAAAAGAGATGTCGATGGGCGTCATCTTTATCACTCACGACATGGGCGTGGTGGCAGAGATTGCCGATCGGGTGCTGGTGATGTATCAGGGCGAAGCGGTCGAAACGGGCAGCGTTGAACAGATTTTTCATGCGCCACAGCATCCTTATACCCGCGCGCTGTTGGCTGCCGTGCCGCAGTTGGGGGCGATGAAAGGGCAAGATTATCCTCGCCGTTTCCCGCTGATATCACTTGAACATCCGGCTAAACAGGAACGACCTGTCGAGCAGAAAACGGTGGTTGATGGCGACCCTGTTTTACAGGTGCGTAATCTGGTGACCCGTTTCCCTTTACGTAGTGGCTTACTGAATCGCGTTACGCGAGAAGTGCATGCGGTTGAGAAGGTCAGTTTTGATCTCTGGCCTGGCGAAACGTTGTCGCTGGTGGGAGAGTCCGGGAGTGGCAAATCAACCACCGGTAGGGCGTTGCTGCGCCTGGTTGAATCCCAGGGCGGCGAAATCATCTTCAAAGGGCAGCGAATCGATACCCTTTCACCTGGCAAACTTCAGGCATTGCGCCGCGATATTCAGTTTATTTTTCAGGACCCTTACGCCTCGCTGGACCCACGTCAGACCATTGGTGATTCGATTGTCGAACCGCTGCGTGTACACGGTTTATTGCAAGGTGAAGAAGCTGCTGCACGCGTTGCGTGGTTGCTGGAACGCGTTGGCCTGTTACCTGAACATGCGTGGCGTTACCCGCATGAGTTTTCCGGCGGTCAGCGTCAGCGCATCTGCATTGCTCGCGCGTTGGCATTGAATCCAAAAGTGATCATTGCCGATGAAGCCGTCTCGGCGCTGGATGTTTCTATCCGTGGGCAAATCATCAACTTGTTGCTCGATCTCCAGCGCGAGTTTGGCATCGCCTTTCTGTTTATCTCCCACGATATGGCCGTTGTAGAGCGGATTAGTCATCGTGTGGCGGTGATGTATCTCGGGCAAATCGTTGAAATTGGTCCACGGCGTGCGGTCTTTGAAAATCCGCAGCACCCTTATACACGTAAATTACTGGCGGCAGTTCCGGTCGCTGAACCGTCCCGACTACGACCGCAGCGCGTGCTGCTGTCGGATGATCTTCCCAGCAATATTCATCTGCGTGGCGAAGAGGTTGCCGCCGTCTCGTTGCAATGCGTCGGGCCAGGGCATTACGTCGCACAACCACAATGAGAGTACGCATTTTTGCGTAGATAACATTCAGGCGGAGAATAAAATGGCAAGAGCTGTACACCGTAGTGGGTTAGTGGCGATGGGCATTGCCGCAGCGTTGATGGCACCTTGTGCATTCGCTGCCAAAGATGTGGTTGTGGCAGTGGGATCGAACTTCACTACGCTCGATCCGTATGACGCGAATGACACGTTATCTCAGGCGGTAGCGAAATCTTTTTATCAGGGACTGTTCGGTCTGGATAAAGAGATGAAACTGAAAAACGTGCTGGCGGAGAGTTATACCGTTTCCGATGACGGCCTCACTTACACCGTGAAATTGCGCGAAGGGATTAAGTTCCAGGACGGCACCGACTTTAACGCCGCAGCCGTCAAAGCGAATCTGGACCGAGCCAGCGATCCGGCAAATCATCTAAAACGCTATAACCTGTACAAAAATATTGCCAAAACTGAAGTGGTCGATCCGACAACGGTGAAGATTACGCTCAGGCAACCGTTCTCCGCGTTTATTAACATCCTCGCTCACCCGGCGACCGCGATGATTTCACCGGCGGCGCTGGAAAAATATGGTAAGGAGATTGGTTTTCACCCGGTCGGAACTGGCCCGTATGAACTGGATACCTGGAACCAGACCGATTTTGTGAAGGTTAAAAAATTTGCGGGTTACTGGCAGCCAGGCTTGCCCAAACTGGACAGCATCACCTGGCGTCCGGTGGCGGACAACAATACCCGCGCGGCAATGCTGCAAACCGGTGAAGCGCAGTTTGCTTTCCCTATCCCTTATGAACAAGCTGCGCTACTGGACAAGAACAAAAATATCGAGCTGATGGCCAGCCCGTCGATTATGCAACGTTATATCAGTATGAACGTGACGCAGAAACCATTCGATAACCCAAAAGTGCGTGAGGCACTGAATTACGCCATCAACCGTCAGGCACTGGTGAAAGTGGCCTTTGCGGGATATGCCGTTCCTGCCACTGGTGTGGTGCCACCGAGTATTGCCTACGCGCAAAGTTATAAACCGTGGCCTTACGATCCGGCTAAAGCGCGCGAACTATTAAAAGAGGCGGGATATCCCAACGGTTTCAGTACCACATTGTGGTCATCACATAATCACAGTACCGCGCAGAAAGTGCTGCAATTTACCCAGCAACAGCTAGCGCAGGTGGGGATTAAAGCCCAGGTAACGGCGATGGATGCCGGGCAGCGGGCGGCAGAAGTTGAAGGTAAAGGGCAGAAAGAGAGCGGCGTGCGAATGTTCTATACTGGCTGGTCGGCCTCGACCGGTGAAGCTGACTGGGCGCTATCGCCGCTGTTCGCCTCGCAGAACTGGCCACCGACGCTGTTTAATACTGCGTTTTACAGCAATAAGCAGGTGGATGACGAGCTTGCCCAGGCGCTGAAAACCAACGATCCGGCGGAAAAGGCGCGCTTGTATAAGGCGGCGCAGGATACCATCTGGCAAGAGTCGCCGTGGATCCCGCTGGTGGTAGAAAAACTGGTGTCGGCACACAGCAAAAAACTGAGCGGTTTTTGGATTATGCCAGACACTGGCTTTAGCTTTGAAGATGCGGATTTGCAATAAGTAGCGCAGGGAGAGGAATGCTTAATTACGTTATCAAACGCTTGCTGGGGCTGATTCCGACGCTGTTTATTGTCTCGGTGCTGGTGTTTTTGTTTGTCCATATGCTACCCGGCGACCCGGCGCGATTGATTGCCGGTCCAGAAGCCGATGCGCAGGTCATCGAACTGGTGCGTCAGCAACTGGGGCTGGATCAGCCGCTGTATCACCAGTTCTGGCACTATATCAGCAATGCCGTGCAGGGGGATTTTGGTCTGTCGATGGTGTCGCGTCGTCCGGTTGCCGAGGAGATCGCCAGCCGTTTCATGCCTACGCTGTGGTTGACCATTACCAGTATGACATGGGCGGTGCTGTTCGGCATGGCGGCGGGTATTATCGCCGCCGTCTGGCGTAACCGTTGGCCGGATCGATTAAGTATGACCATCGCAGTATCAGGGATTTCATTTCCGGCATTTGCGCTCGGAATACTGCTGATTCATGTTTTCTCTGTTGAACTTGGCTGGTTGCCTACCGTAGGTGCAGACAGTTGGCAGCATTACATATTACCTTCTCTGACGCTCGGCGCGGCGGTGGCGGCAGTGATGGCGCGTTTTACCCGCGCCTCGTTTGTTGATGTTTTAAGTGAGGATTATATGCGTACCGCGAGGGCGAAAGGGGTAAGCGAAACCTGGGTTGTCCTCAAGCATGGTTTACGCAACGCCATGATCCCTGTGGTCACCATGATGGGATTGCAGTTTGGCTTTTTGCTCGGTGGTTCCATTGTGGTGGAGAAAGTTTTCAACTGGCCCGGACTTGGACGCTTACTCGTTGACTCCGTAGAAATGCGTGATTACCCGGTGATTCAGGCAGAAATTCTGCTCTTCTCGCTGGAGTTTATTCTTATCAACTTAGTGGTGGATGTGCTTTACGCCGCCATTAACCCGGCTATCAGGTACAAGTAAGGATGCGACTATTTAACTGGCGACGTCAGGCGGTGTTAAACGCTATGCCACTGGTAAAACCTGACCAGGTACGTACACCGTGGCATGAGTTCTGGCGACGTTTTCGCCGTCAGCATATGGCGATGGCCGCCGCACTGTTCGTCATTTTGCTGATTGTGGTGGCAATTTTTGCCCGTTGGATCGCCCCCTATGATGCCGAAAATTTTTTCGATTATGACAACCTGAATAACGGCCCTTCTTTGCAACACTGGTTTGGTGTCGACTCGCTGGGGCGTGATATTTTCAGCCGTGTCCTGGTCGGCGCGCAAATCTCGCTGGCGGCGGGTGTGTTTGCTGTCTTTATTGGTGCGGCGATCGGTACGCTATTGGGTTTACTGGCGGGATATTACGAAGGCTGGTGGGACCGATTGATTATGCGTATTTGCGATGTGCTGTTTGCCTTCCCGGGTATTTTACTGGCGATTGCTGTTGTTGCGGTGTTAGGAAGCGGTATTGCCAACGTAATTATCGCAGTCGCCATCTTTTCCATTCCGGCTTTTGCCCGTCTGGTGCGCGGCAACACGCTGGTGTTGAAACAGCAAACTTTTATTGAATCGGCGCGCAGTATTGGTGCCAGCGACATGACCATCTTGTTGCGCCATATCTTGCCCGGGACTGTCTCTTCCATTGTCGTCTTTTTCACAATGCGTATTGGCACTTCGATCATCTCGGCTGCCAGCCTTTCATTTCTTGGCCTGGGGGCGCAGCCGCCGACACCAGAATGGGGGGCTATGCTCAATGAAGCGCGAGCGGATATGGTCATCGCGCCGCATGTGGCGGTTTTCCCGGCACTCGCTATCTTCCTTACCGTGCTGGCTTTCAACTTGCTGGGCGATGGCTTACGCGACGCGCTGGACCCGAAAATTAAAGCATAGCCACGGCAGAATATTGCTTAAAAATGTAATGGCGTCATAGGAAATTATTGCTATACGCAAATGTTGTAACTTTCTGCCGATTTTGTAGAATCAGGTAATTGGGTAAATATGCTGTTGTAAAAGTCTATTTATGCAGCAGGGCAGCGTACTGATAGTTATTTTGTTACGTGTATTAACATGCTTAGTTTATACGAAAAGATAAAGATAAGACTGATTATTTTATTTTTGTTGGCTACGCTGTCATTTATTGGTCTTTTTTTCATCATTAACTATCAGTTGGTATCGGAAAGGGCGGTAAAACGTGCCGATAGCCGCTTTGAACTTATTCAAAAAAACGTAGGTTATTTTTTTAAAGATATTGAGCGTTCTGCCTTAACGTTAAAGGACTCGTTGTATTTATTAAAAAACAGTGAAGAAATTAAACGTGCCGTCATTCTGAAAATGGAAATGATGCCATTTCTGGATTCGGTAGGATTGGTTCTGGATGATAATAAATATTATCTCTTTTCACGTCGGGCGAATGATAAGATCCTTGTTTACCATCAGGAAAAAGTAAATGGGCCGCTTGTCGATGAGGCAGGACGCGTCATCTTTGCCGACTTTAACCCGTCGCAGCGGCCCTGGTCGGTGGCATCAGACAACTCGGTCAGTAGTTGGAATCCGGCCTACAATTGCTTTGATCGACCAGGGAAAAAGTGTATCTCTTTTACCCTACGAATTAATGGAAAAGACCGTGACTTACTGGCGGTTGACAAAATTCATGTTGACTTAAACTGGCGCTATCTGAATGAATATCTTGATCAAATCAGTTCGACTGATGAAGTGCTGTTTTTGAAACAAGGCCATGAGATCATCGCCAAAAACCAACTCGCCCGTGAAAAACTGATTATTTATAATAGCGAAGGAAATTATAACATTATTGATTCTTTCGATACGGAATATATCGCAAGAACATCAGAAGTTCCAAATAACGCGTTGTTCGAAATATATTTTTATTATCCCACAGGTAATTTATTTAACGCATCAGATAAACTCTTTTATCTACCATTTGTATTTATTATTATCGTACTGCTGTTGGTTTACTTAATGACCACGCGTGTGTTTCGTCGACAATTTTCCGAAATGACAGAACTGGTCAATACGCTGGAGTTTTTGCCCGATTCTACTGAACAAATGCAGGCGCTGAAAATCCGTGAAGGCGATGCGAAAGAGATTATTAGCATAAAAAATTCCATAGCGGAAATGAAAGATGCCGAAATTGAACGTTCGAATAAACTGCTCTCGCTAATCTCCTACGATCAGGAGAGTGGTTTTATCAAAAACTTGGCGATTATTGAATCTAATAATAACCAATATCTGGCCGTCGGGATCATCAAACTGTGCGGACTGGAAGCCGTCGAAGCTGTGTTTGGCGTCGAGGAACGCAATAAAATCGTCAGGAAACTGTGTCAGCGAATTGCCGAGAAATATGCGCAATGCTGCGATATAGTGACATTCAATGCCGATCTCTATTTATTATTGTGCCGGGAAAATGTACAGACGTTTACCCGCAAGATAGCGATGGTAAATGATTTTGACAGCAGCTTTGGTTATCGTAATCTGCGTATACACAAATCTGCCATTTGTGAACCTTTGAAAGGTGAAAATGCCTGGAGTTATGCCGAAAAACTGAAACTGGCGATTTCCAGTATCCGTGACCATATGTTCTCTGAGTTTATTTTCTGTGATGACGCGAAACTCAACGAAATTGAAGAGAATATCTGGATTGCGCGTAATATTCGCCATGCAATGGAAATAGGCGAATTGTTTTTAGTCTATCAACCGATTGTTGATATGAAAACCAGAGACATTATCGGCGCAGAAGCATTATGCCGCTGGATCTCTGCGGAACGAGGGATAATCTCACCGCTGAAGTTTGTTACGATTGCTGAAGATATTGGGTTTATCAATGAGCTTGGCTATCAAATTATTAAAACCGCAATGCGTGAATTCAGGCATTTTAGCCAGCGTGCGGCCCTGAAGGACGGTTTCTTACTGCATATTAATGTTTCGCCCTGGCAGCTAAACGAACCACACTTTCATGAGCATTTTACAACTATCATGAAAGAACATGATCTGCAGGCGAATAGTATCTGTATTGAGATCACTGAAACAGTGATCGAACGAATTAGTGAACATTTTTATCTCAATATTGCACAACTGCGTAAACAAGGGGTAGGGATATCGATTGATGACTTTGGCACAGGGCTGTCAAACCTGAAACGTTTTTATGAAATTAACCCTGACAGCATAAAAGTAGATTCGCAATTTACCGGCGATATTTTCGGCACCGCGGGAAAAATTGTACGCATTATCTTCGACCTGGCACGCTATAACCAGATTCCGGTGATTGCAGAAGGTGTTGAGAGCGAAGAGGTTGCGCGTGAATTAATCAAATTAGGCTGTGTTCAGGCCCAAGGGTATCTTTACCAGAAGCCTATGCCATTCTCTGCCTGGGATAAAAGTGGAAAGTTAGTAAAAGAGTAGTTTAGGTATGTCCAGAATCAATAAATTCGTACTTACAGTCAGTCTGCTGATTTTTATTATGATTTCGGCAGTTGCCTGCGGGATCTACACTCAAATGGTGAAAGAACGGGTGTATGGCCTGAAACAGTCCGTTATTGATACTGCTTTTGCGGTGGCAAATATTGCTGAATATCGGCGTAGTGTGGCAATTGATCTCATCAATACGCTAAACCCTACGGAAGAACAATTGCTGGTTGGCTTACGCACAGCCTATGCCGATTCGGTTTCTCCTTCTTATTTGTATGATGTTGGACCTTATCTGATTTCCAGTGATGAGTGTATTCAGGTAAAGGAGTACGAGAATAACTATTGTACAAATATCATGCAGGTGGTTAAGTATTTGCATGTTAAGAATACGGGGTTTATCTCTTTTGACGGTAAAACCTTCGTCTATTATCTCTACCCGGTTAGCCATAATCGTAGTCTGATATTTTTGCTTGGGCTGGAGCGCTTTTCTTTACTGTCAAAATCACTGGCAATGGACAGCGATAACCTGATGTTCTCACTTTTTAAGAATGGCAAATCGGTTACTGGTGATGAATATAACGCCAAAAACGCCATTTTCACTGTTTCGGAAGCGATGGAGCACTTCTCCTATTTGCCGACAGGATTGTATGTGTTTGCCTATAAAAAAGACGTTTATTTTCAGGTATGTACGTTTATCATCTTCTTTGCCGCATTGGTGGCGGTTATATCAGGGGCCAGCTGCCTCTATCTGGTACGCAGAGTGATCAATCAGGGCATTGTTGAAAAAGAAGCCATTATTAATAACCATTTTGACCGTGTGCTGGACGGTGGGCTTTTCTTCTCGGCGGCGGATGTCAAAAAACTCTACAGTATGTATAACTCAGCGTTTCTTGACGACCTGACGAAAGCGATGGGCAGAAAATCCTTTGACGAAGACTTAAAAGCCTTGCCGGAAAAAGGCGGATATTTGTGCCTGTTTGACGTCGATAAATTCAAGAACATTAACGACACTTTCGGTCATTTGTTGGGCGATGAAGTGTTGATTAAGGTTGTGAAAATCCTTAAATCACAAATTCCGGTGGATAAAGGCAAAGTCTATCGTTTTGGCGGCGACGAATTTGCGGTGATTTATACAGGTGGAACGCTGGAAGAGTTGCTATCGATATTAAAAGAAATCGTTCATTTCCAGGTGGGAAGCATTAATTTAAGCACCAGTATCGGCGTAGCGCATTCAAATGAATGTACCACCGTTGAACGGCTGAAAATGCTGGCAGATGAGCGACTGTATAAGAGTAAGAAAAACGGCAGGGCGCAGATTAGCTGGCAATAATGTTTATAGCAGGCCGGGAAAATAAATTTGCCCGGCCTGGCATTAATTAAACCCGACTACCCCACAAATCGTACTCATCGGCATGCTCGACTTTCACACGCAGGATGTCGCCTGGCTTAACCTTGGTTTCACCGTTGAGATAGACCGCGCCGTCGATTTCCGGCGCATCAGCCATACTGCGGCCAATCGCGCCTTCTTCATCCACTTCGTCGATGATCACCAGAATTTCACGGCCAACTTTCTCCTGCAGGCGCTCGGCGGAAATCTGTTGTTGCAGTTGCATGAAACGATTCCAGCGTTCTTCTTTCACTTCTTCCGGGACCTGGTCCGGCAGAGCATTGGCATCTGCGCCTTCAACCGGGCTGTATTTAAAGCAGCCAACGCGATCCAGACGTGCTTCTTTCAGGAAGTCGAGCAGCATCTGGAAATCTTCTTCCGTCTCGCCAGGGAAGCCGACAATAAAGGTTGAACGCAGGGTCAGTTCCGGGCAGATTTCACGCCATTTTTTGATACGTGCCAGTTGGCGATCCACCGAACCTGGGCGCTTCATCAGTTTGAGAATGCGCGGGCTGGCATGCTGCAGCGGAATATCCAGATATGGCAGGATTTTGCCTTCAGCCATCAGCGGGATGACGTCGTCCACGTGCGGATAAGGGTAAACGTAGTGCAGACGTGTCCAGATCCCCAGTTTCGATAACTGTTCGCACAGGCTGACCATGCTGGTTTTTACCGGCTCGCCGTTGTGGAAGCCAGTACGGTGTTTTACATCAACGCCATAGGCGGAAGTATCCTGTGAGATCACCAGAATCTCTTTAACGCCCGCATCCACCAGACGTTTCGCTTCGCTTAATACTTCGCCAATCGGGCGGCTCACCAGATCGCCGCGCATTGAAGGAATAATGCAGAAGGTGCAGCGGTGGTTACAACCTTCGGAAATCTTCAGATAAGCGTAATGACGCGGGGTCAACTTAACACCCTGTTCCGGCACCAGGCTCAGGAACGGATTGTGTTTCGGTTTTGGCACGTAGTGATGAACGTGCTCCAGAACCTGCTCGTAGCTATGAGGCCCGGTGATTTCCAGCACTTTCGGGTGAACTTCGCGGATCTGATCTTCTTTTGCCCCCAGACAACCAGTCACAATCACCTTGCCGTTTTCATTCAACGCTTCGCCAATGGCTTCCAGAGATTCTTGCACCGCGCTGTCAATAAAGCCGCAGGTGTTGACGATCACCATATCTGCGTCGTCATAGCTCGGTACTACGTCATAACCTTCAGTACGCAGTTCGGTAAGAATGCGCTCTGAATCGACGAGGTTTTTCGGACAGCCGAGGGAAACAAAGCCGATTTTCGGCTGGGGAGTTACTTTGCTCATAGCTTAAAAAATATTCAGTTACAGGAAAGGTCAGGGCAGGGATTCTACAGAGTTCTGGATAAAATTTGTATCGTAATCTGGTCAACAGGCGAGGAAAACGCCCCAAATATCGGGGCGCAAATGATTGTCATGCTACTGGGTTTTCAGTTAGCGCCTCCGCAGGCTGGCTACTGGATTTGTCCCGCAGCGTAAAGACCGAAATAAGTGTGAAGCAACCGGCAATCGCCCCCAGGATTAGATAGGTTTCAGCAAAGCCAATGGTGTCATACAGATAGCCGGCAATGGGTGAATAGATTGCCGTGGCGATGGATGCCACAAAAAGCACCAGCAGGTATACCGTCGAAGAGAGTTTATGATCAAAGTTAGCCGCGATAAATTTAAACACAGACACCAGGATCAGTGGTTTTTCGATGGCGTGCATCATTTTAACGGCCGCAATCCACACTGGCCCCAGTTGGATAGCAGAACCGGCAATGCGTAGCGACATAATGGTTCCGGCAATCACTAATGCCCATTTGGCGCCAGTGCGGTTAACAAACCACGGCATCAGACAGAGAAATAAGGTTTCTCCACAGACCTGGACAGAAGCCAGAATCCCGTACCAGCGATTGCCTTCTTCTGGCGTCGGGAATTGCAGCGAAAAATATTGTGCGAATTGTTGATCGTAGGTGTCATAAATTTGCGTTACGAACAGAGTGAACATCAATAAAAACCAGAACTGACTATTTTTCGCCAGTTCAAGCGCATGGATAGCTTTCAACGAATTGGTTTTTTCAATTTCCGCCTCGGTCAGTTCAATTTTGGTAAACATAAAGCAGATTGCGGCGATCACAATGGCACAGCTTGCCAGCCAGAAAGAGAGATTAGGGCTGGTATCAATGTATTTACCCACAATCCACGCGGCAGCGGCCCATCCCAGAGAGCCCCACATTCTTACGCGACCATATTCAAAATGATAACGGCGCGAAACTTTATCTATCCAGGAATCCAGAACGCCACAGCCAGAATTAAAAATGATCCCCAGGTAAACGCCACCCAAAACAGCGCCCAGCCAGAAGTTATGAACCAGAAGCGGGGCATACACATAAATAAAGAATGGGCCTACGGGAAGTAATAATGCGACGAGGAGCCAGATGAGTTGTTTCTTAAGACCAAATTTATCGGAGATGAAACCGAAGAACGGCTGCATTAATAACGCAATGAAAGCATTAACGGAATAAAGCAATCCTGTGCGTGTGGCGGTAATTTCCAGATGCTGTGTCGTCCATATGACAAAAAATGCCATCGTTGCCGACCAGGCGAAGAGGTACAGAAAATCGAAAATACTGAGCAAAATATAATTACGTTTACCGGGCAATAACATAGCCATATCCTCAATCACTGGCGTTGGGTCATTTACCGTTGGCACAGGCATTAGCTGTGCTTACTGGTTATTGTTTTGGTATGCATCTCCGGAAATGTCATACGTTAACAATTTCATTTTTACTCTGACCCTGACCGCGATGATTAGGCAATGTGTTAAATGAATGTTTGAGATTTACATCACAATTATTGCTGATAATAAAAAAGATTTAGCGAAACAGATCACTAAATCTTTTTATGAGAACGTATTACTTTTATGCCTTTCGTGTTAGCTCATCTGCCAGTGTGCGAAGGTGTTCAGCAATATTCATCAGATCAGTCTGTGGTGAGTGCAGGGGACCAGCAGAGTTACGCACGACCAGGCGGCTGGGAAGGATGGTTGAAGAGCGGAGCATCGCGTGTTCATCGTCCGGCTGTAAAATTTGTTGAACGGCAATTTTCCCTTGTAAATCAAAGTCGATTGCGACCGTCGTTAGCGAAGGTTCAAAAAATGCACTCTCATAGGTGTCGTCATAGCCTATGACAGAAATATCTTGCGGGATTTTACGTTTTTGTTGATGTAAGGCGCTTAATGCCCCCAATGCCATCTGATCATTGGCGATCAGAAGAGCGGTTACCTGTGGTGTTTCACGTAGCATTTGTAACGTCGCCAGATAGCCGCTTTGAGCGTCCCAACTACCATAATGAATGGCCAGCGGCGTCAGTTGGAGTGAAGCGAGGGTGTCGCGCCAGGTATTGAGTCGTAGCCGCGCTGGTACTGAATTTTCAGGGCCAGAGATCAAGCAAAATTGACGATGCCCCAAATCGTAAAGATGTTTCACGCTGGCGCGTGCACCTTCTGCGGGATTAAAAGTGACGTTAAATACCGGGCTATAAGGGTCCACGTCGAGAAACAAACACAATACATCGCTGTTTTCAGCAACCAGTGTTTCAGCCAATGCCGTTTCCAGCGGTGCGTTGATAATAATCTTTGTTACCCGTTGTGCTTTTAATTCATTAATTGCAGCCTGAATACCTTTAATATCAACATCGTCAATCATGGATATCAGCACCTGATATCCCTGTTCTCCGGCATATTTTTTCACTGCTGCCGCAATTTGCGAGGGGGCATGCAGGGCAAGTGAAGTTGTAACCAGCCCGACCGTTTTGCTCTCTTTCCCTACCAACTGTTGAGCTACGCGATTTGGAACGTACTGAAGTTCGGCAATGGCTTGTTCAATTTTTTGACGTGTTTTAGCAGACACGTTCGCTGAATTGTTAAGCACCCGCGACACTGTCTGATAAGAAACATTGGCATGACGAGCAACATCGGCAAGGGTTGCAGCTTTGGTTTTCATAT
Organism: Escherichia sp. E10V5; assembly: GCF_004212315.1. NCBI lineage: Bacteria > Pseudomonadati > Pseudomonadota > Gammaproteobacteria > Enterobacterales > Enterobacteriaceae > Escherichia > Escherichia sp. E10V5. The sequence goes on along the minus strand of NZ_RHJM01000007.1, from coordinate 38,734 downwards.
TCGCCCCGGCTAAAAGATTTGTCACAGTATACCGCAGTGAATGTCATACGTATCACGCTCACCTGTCTCAGTGCCGGTAAGCTGAACCGACGAACCTGTTTGAAGGGAAAAACGCGTACTTGATCACATTCCTGCCGGACATTCCTTGCATAACGAAGCAATAAATTACTAGATGACATTATTGTGAACGAATAACATTTTTTGTCTGTTTAAAACAATTCAGGAGTCAGCATGGACAAGTACCCACCGATCATCCCCAGAGCCCCATGGTTACTTCATGGCGCTGATTACAATCCGGAGCAATGGTTACATGTCCCTGGGATTCTGGAAAAAGATTTCGCCCTGATGCAACAGGCTGGTTGTAACACCATGTCGGTGGGCATTTTTAGCTGGTCAATGCTGGAACCCACAGAGGGTGAGTATCGCTTTGACTGGCTGGATGAGGTGCTGGATAAACTTCATGCTGGTGGGATCTCTGTCTTCCTCGCAACACCAAGCGGAGCCAAACCCGCCTGGCTTGCTGCTCGTTATCCAGAGGTTCTGAGAGTTAGCGCCTCACGCGAGAAAATGCTTCACGGTGGTCGCCATAATCACTGCCTTTCTTCGCCAGTGTATAAAGATAAAGTGACGCAAATTAACCGTAAGCTGGCGCAGCGATACGCCAATCATCCGGCGGTTCTGGGATGGCATATCAGTAATGAGTATGGCGGAGAGTGTCATTGTAATGGATGCCAACAGGCGTTTCGCCGTTGGTTGCAGACGCGTTACACCACTCTTGAGGCGCTTAATCAGGCATGGTGGACTGGCTTCTGGAGTCATACATACAGTGACTGGTCACAAATTGAATCTCCTTCCCCAATAGGTGAAATGTCCAACCACGGTTTGAATCTTGATTGGCGGCGCTTTGTCACATCGCAGGTAAAAGAGTTCTATCAAATGGAAATCGCGCCGTTAAAAGCAGAACGCCCCGATTTACCTGCGACGACCAATTTTATGTGGTATTTCAATGACTACAACTACTGGGCATTAGCCGAAGTGGTTGATTTTGTGAGTTGGGATAGCTACCCCATGTGGCACAAACAGGAAGATGAACGCGCCGTAGCCTGTAAAACTGCGATGTATCACGACCTGATGCGTACCTTGAAAAATAAACCGTTTATTCTGATGGAATCCACGCCCAGCCAGACAAGCTGGCAGCCAACCAGCAAATTGAAAAAGCCGGGAATGAATATTCTTTCTTCCTTACAGGCCGTCGCTCACGGCGCAGACGGCGTGCACTATTTTCAGTGGCGTAAGAGTCGTGGTGCCGTGGAGAAGTTTCATGGTGCGGTGGTTGATCACGTCGGTCATCTGGAGACGCGTACCGGGCGCGAAGTCATACAACTGGGGCAACGGCTGGCTCATCTTAAACAACTGGTTGGGACGAAAACGCAGGCCAAAGTTGCCATTATTTTCGACTGGGAAAACCGCTGGGCGGTCAATGATGCTGCCGGGCCGCGCAATTGCGGGATCCACTACGAACAAACGGTAGTGGAGCATTACCGACCTTTCTGGGAGCAGGGCGTGGCGGTCGATATTATCAATGCTGATTGTGATCTTACGGGTTATCAGTTAGTTATCGCTCCAATGCTCTATATGGTTCGCGATGGATTTGCTGCGCGTGCTCGTGCCTATGTCGAAGCTGGTGGCAATTTTGTTACCACTTACTGGTCCGGGATTGTCAATGAAACCGATTTATGTCACCTGGGTGGGTTCCCTGGCCCGTTGCGTGACCTGATGGGCGTATGGGCTGAAGAGATTGATAGTCTTAATGATTATCAGCATAACGAAGTTATCTGCGAGCCGAATGCGTATGGACTGCAGGGGCAATGGCAGGCACGGGAATTATGTGCGGTTATTCACGCCGAAGGTGCTCAGGTTCTGGCGCGCTATGGTGAGGATTTTTATGCGGGTACACCTGCGTTAACGGTAAATCACGTCGGACAAGGTCGTGCTTTCTATGTGGCTTCGCGTAATGATGCGTCATTTCATCAAGCGTTTGCCGCGATGTTGATCAACACACTTCATCTCCCAAAAGCACTTGCTACTGCACTTCCTGCTGGCGTTATTGCAACGCGTCGGACAGACGGCGAGCAGGAATGGGTTTTTGTACAAAATTACACTGCTCATGTACAAAATGTTGTGCTTCCTGGAGCGTGGCGAGTGGCGGAAACGGGCAAGGCTTGTTCACAACAATTAGAACTGGCACCGTGGGGATGTGAGGTACTGGAAAGAGAAATAATGTTAATTAATATTAATAAAATGTGAAGTATTGATCCTTGACAGCATTTTGCTCAAAAAATAGCCATACTATTTAATTGCAACAAGGTTGGAAAGAGGAGGATCGAAGTATGTTCGTTGACAGACAGCGAATCGACCTGCTGAACCGGTTGAAAGACGCTCAAGTTGACCTCGCTGCATACGTGCATTTGAGGAAGGCCAAAGGATACATGTCCGTCAGCGAAAGCAATCATCTACGAGATAACTTTTTTAAACTGCATCGCGAATTGCACGATAAATCGCTGCGGTTGAATCTTCATCTGGATAAGGAAGAGTGGGATGCTCTTCATCATGCTGAAGAAGCATTAGCGACAGCCGCAGTATGTTTGATGAGTGGGTATCATGATTGCCCAAATTTTATTACCGTCAACGCCGATAAGCTTGAAAATTGTCTGATGAGCTTAACGCTGAGTATCCAGAGCCTGCAGAAGCACGCCATGCTTGAGAAGGCCTGAAAACTAAGGGGGAGAATGCATCTCCCCCTTCATGTTTAAGTTTATGTAAAAATGCATTTGTTGCGCTTTTGACTGACTACGCTTTAAGCCAGAGTCAATCCGGAGGCGTTATGCATCGACAATCTCTTTTCCTTGTGACCCTTTTCTGTGTTTCTTCCGCTCTCTGGGCGGCGCCTGCAACGGTAAATGTCGAAGTATTGCAAGACAAACTCGACCATCCCTGGGCGCTGGCCTTTTTACCCGATAATCACGGTATGTTAATCACGCTGCGTGGTGGCGAGTTACGCCACTGGCAAGAAGGAAAAGGATTATCTGCGCCGCTGGCTGGTGTGCCGGAAGTCTGGGCGCACGGGCAGGGAGGCTTGTTGGATGTAGCTTTAGCGCCTGATTTTGCCCAGTCTCGCCGCATCTGGTTAAGTTATTCAGAACAGGGAGATGATGACAAAGCCGGTACTGCTGTAGGTTATGGCCGTTTGAGCGATGATCTGACAAAAATAACGGATTTCCGCACCGTTTTTCGTCAGATGCCTAAGCTTTCTACCGGTAACCATTTTGGCGGACGGTTGGTGTTTGACGGCAAAGGTTATTTGTTTATTGGTCTGGGGGAAAACAATCAGCGCCCGACGGCGCAGGATCTGGATAAATTACAGGGCAAACTGGTGCGTCTGACCGACCAGGGCGAGATCCCGGATGATAATCCTTTTGCAAAGGAATCCGGTGCACGCGCTGAGATCTGGTCTTACGGCATTCGTAATCCGCAAGGGATGGCGATGAATCCGTGGAGCAATGCGCTGTGGCTGAATGAGCATGGTCCGCGCGGTGGTGATGAAATTAATATCCCGGAAAAAGGCAAAAATTACGGCTGGCCGCTGGCATCCTGGGGCATCAATTACTCGGGACTTAAAATACCGGAAGCGAAAGGAGAAATCGTTGGCGGAACCGAACAACCGATTTTCTACTGGAAAGATTCGCCCGCCGTGAGCGGTATGGCCTTCTATAACAGCGACAAATTCCCCCAGTGGCAGCAAAAATTATTTATTGGCGCGTTAAAAGACAAAGATGTCATCGTGATGAGCGTCAACGGCGACAAAGTGACAGAAGATGGCCGCATATTAACGGACAGAGGGCAGCGAATTCGTGATGTTCGCACTGGGCCCGACGGTTATTTGTACGTATTGACCGACGAGTCCAATGGCGAATTACTGAAAGTAAGTCCACGTAATAATTAGCTAACGGGGATCATCACCACTTTACGCACTGCGGGGCGTTCAGTGAGCTGTTGATACCAGCGTTCCAGATTTGGGCGCGGTGTCCAGGTCAGACCGACGTTAAACAAATTGTAGATAAACGGTGCAATAGCGATATCACCCACGCCAAATTTATCACCAGAGAACCATTTCACTTTTGCCAGTTCCGCATCAAGAAGGGCAAACAGAGCGTCGCATTCCTTGCAACTGGAATCAATGGCGGCCTGGTCGCGCTCTTCAGGCGGTGTTCTGACCAATCCCATCAGGATCCCGCGATGGGCATTACTGAGCGTCTGGTTTGCCCAGTCCATCCATTTTTCCGCTTCTGCACGACGTGCTGGCGAGTCGATCCACAAGCGGTTTTGCCCGTACTGTGCTGCCAGGTAGCGGACAATGGCGTTCGATTCCCAGAGAATTAAATCACTTTCGTCGTCGCGCAACAGCGGCACCAGCCCGTTGGGATTCATCGCCAGAAAGTCGGCGTCATGGTTTACTCCAAACTCACGGCCCGCGAGAATTTGCTCATAAGGTAGATCCAGTTCTTCGAGCGTCAGCAACACTTTTTTTACGTTGGTTGAATTATTCCGACCCCACAGCGTAATCATACTCACCCCTTTTTACACAGGCAGCCACAGGCTGAACAGGACTCTGATGGTGGAGTAAAGTTAACTTTTAAGCAACAGTTGGTAAAAAAATGACGCCAGAAGCAGCGAAGCGGCAGGATATTGCATAAACTTTAAAAACTTTACCAACTTACGGTTTCTTTAAGTTTGTGTGTGCGTTATTAATCACCGAACTTATCATACGGCGATATAACGTATTTTTTTTGAATGGATACTCGGGTGGCATTTATGACGCAATACTCCTCTTTCCTTCGTGGTCTTGCAGCGGGTTCTGCATTTTTATTTCTTTTTGCCCCAACGGCATTCGCGGCGGAACAGACCGTTGACGCGCCGGGCGTGGATGCGCGTGCATGGATTTTAATGGATTACGCCAGCGGAAAAGTGCTGGCTGAAGGTAATGCGGATGAGAAACTGGACCCAGCCAGTCTGACCAAAATCATGACCAGCTATGTGGTTGGGCAGGCGCTCAAGGCCGATAAGATTAAACTCACCGATATGGTGACGGTCGGTAAAGATGCCTGGGCGACGGGGAATCCGGCGCTGCGCGGTTCGTCGGTGATGTTCCTCAAACCGGGCGATCAGGTTTCAGTGGCCGATTTAAACAAAGGCGTGATTATTCAGTCCGGTAATGACGCCTGTATTGCGCTGGCAGATTATGTCGCGGGCAGTCAGGAGTCATTTATTGGCTTGATGAATGGTTATGCTAAAAAATTGGGCCTGACCAACACCACCTTCCAGACGGTGCACGGCCTTGACGCTCCGGGGCAGTTCAGTACCGCACGCGATATGGCCTTGCTGGGCAAAGCGTTAATCCACGATGTACCGGAAGAGTACGCCATTCATAAAGAGAAGGAATTTACCTTCAACAAGATTCGCCAGCCTAACCGTAACCGTCTGCTGTGGAGTAGTAATGTCAATGTCGATGGTATGAAGACCGGTACTACGGCAGGTGCCGGTTACAACCTGGTGGCCTCCGCGACCCAGGGAGACATGCGCTTGATCTCTGTGGTACTGGGAGCGAAAACCGATCGTATCCGTTTTAATGAGTCCGAAAAGTTGCTCACCTGGGGCTTCCGTTTCTTTGAAACCGTGACACCAATTAAACCTGATGCCACCTTTGTGACCCAGCGAGTCTGGTTTGGCGATAAGAGTGAAGTGAATCTCGGTGCTGGCGAAGGCGGATCGGTGACTATTCCGCGTGGACAACTGAAAAACCTGAAAGCCAGTTATACATTAACCGAACCGCAGCTCACCGCACCGCTGAAAAAAGGCCAGGTCGTCGGAACCATTGATTTCCAGCTTAACGGTAAATCTATTGAACAGCGTCCGCTGATCGTAATGGAGAATGTGGAAGAGGGGGGATTCTTTGGTCGGATGTGGGATTTCGTGATGATGAAATTCCATCAGTGGTTTGGTAGCTGGTTCTCTTAATCTTTAGATGACCGGATGGCGCGTTGACGTCATCCGGCGATGCTTAATTAATACATTAACTTAATACGCTGCGTTTGCGCGTACTTCACATACTCATCTTCCGGACAACGATCGCTTACTACGATATCAAAGCGTTTCAGGTCGCCCATGCGTGCCGGACGTACCTTACCAAACTTACTGTGGTCGACAACCAGCACATGCTTTTGCGCCATCGACATAGCCCAGTGTTTTACCGGCAACTCTTCAAGATTAAAACAGGTTGCGCCTTTTTTGATATGTACACCCGCAGCGGAATAAAAAGCGATATCCGGACAAAAATTATTCAGCGTTTGTTGAAAATCGATAGGTTTGAAGATGGCGTTGCTGGCGTGAAATTCTCCACCACTAAGAAACGCCCGGCAATGTGGTTTCTCTTGCAGCGCCAGAAAGGTATTCAGTGAATAACAAACGGCGGTGAAAGGGATTTCATTATCAATCGCTTCAATAATCCAGGGCGTAGTGGTGCCGCAGTCAAAAAAGAGGGTCTGACCGGGTTCTACCAACGTCGCGGCCAGTTTCGCAGCGCGGCGTTTTTCTTCCACCAGACGGGATTTTTGGTCGCTTAGCAGGTAATGGCTGGCGCTGCGTGGTTCGAGAACGATATAGCCGCCGAGTAATACGACGGGGGCGCTGTTGTTATTCAGGTCGCGACGAATCGTCATCTCTGAAACCCCAAGTAGGGCGGCGGCGTCCTTCAGATGTAACTTATCGCTGCGTTTTAATTCCTGGAGTAATTGCCCGATGCGCTCTTCGCGACGTGTTTCCATATTCCCTCTGAATAGTTATTGAAGCGAGCCGCCTGATATTACACGTTTTATCCGAAATCAGCCACGTACCCAGCCTTTACGGATCGGTAAGGCGAAACAGAAGCGATACCACGATTGCAGTCGCTGGTAGAGCACCGCCCCCGCAGCTTGCCAGATAATCTGCGCGCTAAGGCAACCAATCATTCCCGCCAACAACCCACCAAGCATATCCAGTGGCCAGTGGACGCCAAGGTAGACCCGCGACCAGGCAATAATTACGGCCAGCACCATGAGAAGCGATCCGGACCACAAACGATGCCAGATTAAAAATGCCAGAGCGAAGGTGAAGATCACCGTGCCGTGATCGCTTGGGAAAGAGTCATCCGCCGCATGGTGCAGGAAGTTATAGCCGATATTCTCGACAAACGGGCGGTCATGTGGAAATAAATGACCCATCCACCAGGAAACAAACAGACTTACAGCCAGTGCGATCGCTATTTTTATCACTATCTGCCGTTGCGCCGTACGTCCCCACAGCCAAAGTACCCCGGCCAGTAGCGGCACCACAGTAATCAAATCTTTGGCAATAAAAATCGCCAACGAGATCATCCACGGAGAAGAATCTGGCGTGGCATTAATTAGAGAGAATAATGAGTAATTGAGATTTTCCAGCATAACTTCCAGACTCATAAGGTGTTTAATGGGGAGCCGTCAGGCAAGGCGGTGAGAATAAGGTGCATGTTAAACAGGGTAAAGCGGCATCGTCTTATTTCTCATAAGCGGCCCGTATTACGTGAAGTAATGGTAACGCGCGGTAGTTAAATAAAGCTTAAAAAAGAGAATCTAATCGCCGATTAATGTAAGAATGTGCTTAAGGAGCAAAAATTGCTTTCTCGTTAGCCACGCTTTTATTAAACTTTGCGCGATTATTATTGGCGAAGAAATTGCATGCAAAATAGATTAGCTAATGGTGCCAGACTTGGACGTCAGGCATTACTTTTCCCTCTCTGTCTGGTGCTCTACGAATTCTCAACCTATATCGGTAACGATATGATTCAGCCCGGTATGTTGGCCGTGGTGGAACAGTACCAGGCGGGCATTGATTGGGTTCCTACCTCGATGACCGCGTACCTTGCGGGTGGGATGTTTTTACAGTGGCTGCTGGGGCCATTGTCGGATCGTATTGGTCGCCGTCCGGTGATGCTGGCGGGCGTAGTGTGGTTTATCATCACTTGTCTGGCGATATTACTGGCGCAAAACATTGAACAATTCACGCTGTTGCGCTTCTTGCAGGGCATAAGCCTCTGTTTCATTGGCGCTGTGGGTTACGCCGCAATTCAGGAATCCTTCGAAGAGGCGGTTTGTATCAAGATCACCGCGCTGATGGCGAACGTGGCGCTGATTGCTCCGCTACTCGGCCCGTTGGTGGGGGCGGCGTGGATCCATGTGCTGCCCTGGGAAGGGATGTTTGTATTATTTGCCGCATTGGCAACGATCTCCTTCTTCGGTCTGCAACGTGCCATGCCAGAAACCGCCACGCGTATAGGTGAGAAACTGTCGCTGAAAGAGCTCGGGCGTGACTACAAGCTGGTGCTGAAGAATGGTCGCTTTGTTGCGGGGGCGCTGGCACTGGGGTTTGTTAGTCTGCCGTTGCTGGCGTGGATTGCCCAGTCGCCGATTATTATCATAACCGGCGAGCAGTTGAGCAGCTATGAATATGGTTTGCTGCAAGTTCCCATTTTCGGCGCATTAATTGCGGGGAACCTACTGCTGGCGCGACTGACCTCGCGTCGCACCGTACGTTCGCTGATCATTATGGGCGGTTGGCCGATTATGATTGGTCTGTTGGTCGCTGCTGCGGCAACGGTCATCTCATCGCACGCGTATTTGTGGATGACCGCTGGGTTAAGTATTTATGCTTTTGGTATTGGTCTGGCGAATGCGGGACTGGTGCGATTAACCCTGTTTGCCAGCGATATGAGTAAAGGTACTGTCTCGGCGGCGATGGGGATGTTGCAAATGCTGATTTTCACTGTCGGTATTGAGATCAGTAAACACGCGTATCTGAACGGCGGCAATGGTCTGTTTAATCTCTTCAACCTTGCCAACGGAATTTTGTGGCTGCTGCTGATGTTTATCTTTTTAAAAGATAAACAGGTAGGAAATTCGCACGAAGGGTAAAAAAATGCCTGATTGCACAATGCAATCAGGCATTTTCGAATTAATGGTGATGGTCATCGATCTGATGTTCGATAACCATCCCTTCGCCAACGCTGGCAAGGTGACGAACATACGGATGTGGACGGTAAGCCGGAGCAGGAGTCGGGGCCACATAGACGGTTTGCGGCACAGTAGCGACACTGACGGCTTGTGGAACGCTGACAGAATCAGGGACCACTACCACTTTGTATCCACTTGGCACATCGACGGTAACGCTTTGCGCCATCGTTGTACCGGCAAAGCTCATGAGAAACGCGCCCAGCAAAACATAATTCTTCATAATCATTTCGTCTGAAATAATCCGGTGAGTTAATTTCTGCGAATTATGCAGCCTTCATTCAGGCGTTGTGTTGCCGGGCGTGCTGCCGTTTTATTGATTAAATGGCGCTTCGTGTTTAAGAACTTTATCAATCACGTCCAGTACGCCTTCACGGTTATTGGAACCTGCACGATATTTCGCCGCTGCAACAACCGCGCTGCCGGCATTTTCCATTGCGAAGCTGTACCCTGCCTGACGCAGCATCTCAATATCATTACCGCCATCGCCAAAGACCACGACTTCGCTGTCGTCTATTCCCCATAATTTCTGGAGTTGACGCAGGCCATTGGCTTTATGTACGCCGGGGATGATTAAATCGATGCTGCCGTTGCCGGTATGCACTGGCACCATAATATCGCCGATGGCTTCATGTAATGCTTTCTGTACTTGTGGAATCAGTTCATCGGAAAGATTCAGGCCAAACTTGAAGAAGATATCTTCTAGGTTGTCAAAGTTATCGACGTATTCCAGACGGTGATAATACATTTCCGCCACGGTTTTCATGGCATCGTCATATTTTTTGAGGGTATAGGCGCTATTTTTGCCGCAGGCAATAATCTCCACTTCCGGGCGCGTCAGCAAATGCGCCACGACAGTGGCAAAAGCATCTTTCGATAGCTCACCATTAAAAACATCTTTGCCTTCGCTCACTACCCAGCCACCATTTTCCGCCACAAAAGCAATTTCATCGGCAATTTCGGGGAAGAATGAGATCAACTGATAATATTGATTCCCGCTGGCAACCACAAAGCGAATACCTTGTGCTTTCATCTGCTGATATTGGGCCATAAACCGCTCGCGGTTATAGGTTTTTTGATCGCTTAAGAAAGTACCGTCCATGTCTACCGCAATTAATTTAATGCCCATCAACTATTCTCCATCGCAGTCTGCGTTTTTGTATTGGGTTTGGCGACGGCTTTTGCGACGATAGCCGCGAGAATAACCAGCGCCAGTACAACCAGCATTGCACTACGTAATCCATAATGTTCGCCGAGATAGCCCAGCAGTGGCGGCCCGACGAGGAAAGCCAGATAACCGGTCGTGGCCACTACGCTGACACGGGTTGGCGCATCGGGGCCGGTATCACTGGCGGCTGAAATGGTCAGCGGGAAGCCCAGCGAGGCACCCAGTCCCCAAAGAACGACAGATACCCCGGCGACCCAGGCGCTATCAACAAAAATAATTAGCCCGATACCCAACGCACCCATTAGTGCACTGGCACGTACCACGGCAACGCGGCTGTAGCGATCAATAAACCAGCCGCCTGTAAAACGTCCAACGGTCATCCCCAATGTGAAACCTGCGTATATCAATGAGCCGGACGTTGGGCTAAATCCGTGGCCATCAACCATTAATAAGGGTAACCAGTCGTTGGCAGAACCTTCTGCAAAAGCCATTGCCAGCACCACGACACCAATTAATAGCAACTGAATATCGCGATAAAAAGGAACCCCTTTTTCACTATGCTGCGTGCCATCGGCAGCATTTTTTCCCGTACCGTCAGGGATTGCCTGAATAGCGATATAAATAGGCGCGATGCCCACCAGCGCCGCCAGCAAAATGTGAACAGTTGCCGGAACTCCAAAGGCCGTCAGCGCCATCCCTACACCAGCCCCCGCCAGCGTACCGAGACTGTAGAAGCCATGCATCATCGGCAAAACCGTTTTATTCATTTCTCGCTCAACGGCAGCACCTTCAACGTTTATCGCCACTTCTGCGGAACCAAAACTGGCGCCAAAAACGCCAAGACCAACGGCAAAGAGCACAGGAGATGTCAGCCAGAGCGCCAGACTTAATATCATCATCCCGATCAATGCGCAGGACATCGTGACCAGGATGACATTACGCGTCCCAAAGCGTTTTACTAACCACGCCGAGCAGAGAATGCCGCTCATCGAACCGATTGACAGACCAAAGAGCACTCCGCCCATTTCGGCGATAGAGACAGAAAGAATGTCGCGGATAGCGGGCGTTCTGGTTGCCCAGGAAGCCATTAGAAGGCCCGGCAAAAAGAAGAACATGAACAGCGCCCAGGTACGGTGTTTCAAGGCATTACGTGAAGAATTTACTGTCATAGATCACGTCAAAAAAAGAAGAGAGAAGACAACCTTAGCAAGGTTGTGTACATTTGTACACAATTGCAGAGAGAGGAAATGACATGCGTCGCGCTAACGATCCACAACGGCGAGAAAAAATCATCCAGGCCACTCTCGAGGCGGTGAAACTTTACGGAATACATGCCGTGACGCACCGTAAAATAGCTACCCTTGCCGGGGTACCGTTAGGGTCGATGACCTACTATTTTTCAGGAATTGATGAGCTATTACTGGAGGCGTTCAGTAGCTTTACGCAGACTATGTCACGGCAATATCAGGCATTTTTCCTCGATGTCAGCGATGCCCCCAGTGCCTGCCAGGCCATCACTGAAATGATCTACAGCTCGCAGGTTGCAACGCCGGACAACATGGAACTGATGTATCAACTCTACGCGCTGGCCAGTCGAAAACCGTTATTAAAAACAGTGATGCAAAACTGGATGCAGCGCAGTCAGCAAACACTCGAACAATGGTTTGAACCTGGAACGGCCCGGGCTCTGGATGCTTTTATTGAAGGGATGACGCTGCATTTTGTCACTGACCGTAAGCCGCTATCGCGCGAGGAGATTTTACGGATGGTGGCACGAGTGGCGGGGCAGGAGATAAATTTCAGGCAACAAAAAACCCATTTATGTAAACGGGTTAATGAAAACAATAAGTTAGAGTAAAAACAATAAGTTGGGTTGGTGGTCAGTGGTGGTTATTACGGGGTAATGTCAACCGCTGCCGCCACTTTGTCGCCACTTGTTTTACCTTAGACGCCAAGGGCCTCTATCTTCAATCTGTTCGACTAACCCCTCCTCTTCTAGTTCACGCAATAGTGCAACAACCCAATATTGTTGGTTCGAACTTGTTGCTTTCCGTTTTTCTCCCCAATCGAGGCCGCTTAGACGAAATACCTCAGCTTGCTTAACGCCGTTGCCGTTTTTTTGGGCATCAGGGTGAGTTTTAAGTACGGATAAAGCCAATTCTTTGGCTCTGTTGCGCAATTCCGCTCCCTGATGCTGAAACTTATTCATTGATAGTGCTCCATGTGAAAAAAAAGAATATTAGCTCAACAGGGCAAAATACGCATTTTCAAAAAATTGCTATTGATGTTGGTAGTGTTGCCAGCGGATTAAACCGTAATGCAGTTTCCAGGTGATCCGGTGCCAGATGTGCGTAACGCATAGTCATTTTTATGTCGTGATGTCCGAGGATTTTTTGCAAAGCAAGGATATTTCCACCCGACATCATGAAATGCGCCGCAAACGTATGGCGCAGAACGTGTGTCAGTTGACCGCGAGGGAGCACGATAGACGTTTTTTCCATCACGGATAAAAATTGAAAATAGCAGTCTGTAAAGAAATTGAACCCATCAAGCGCCATGATCTCTTCGTAAAGCTCTTTACTGATAGGGATGCTTCTGTTTTTCTTCCCCTTCGTTCTTACAAAGGTAATTCGGTATTTGGTCACTTGCGAGCGGGTAAGATTTATTGCTTCTCGCCAGCGTGCGCCTGTGCTTAGGCATATCTTGACTACCAGTGCCAGAATTGGGTCCTGACGTTTGCAATCAGCCAGCAGTTCAACAATCTGCTCATGGGTAAGCCATGCCATCTCTTTTTCTGCGATGGTGAATTTTCGCATGTTCTCCAGTGGGTTCGGATACGACCATTCGCCCAGGCGGGATAGTTCGCTAAAAACACTACTTAGATAGCTTTGCTCCAGGTTAATGGTGACCGGGCTTGCTCCTTTCTTCCATTTCTCGCTGAAGTAGATCTCACCTGTCAGGCGTTTATCTCGATAGTGGGCAAACATTTTAGAGGTTAGATCAGTTGCAAGGGGATTGCCCAGAGCGTCAACCATCAGCAGCAATTTGTCATAGACATGCTGCCCAGCAGTCAGTGATTTACCATGTAGTTTGAACCATAGCTCAACCACGTCTTTCAGTGTTCGACGATCCACTGATTCACCCAGCCAGGGCTTTGCTTCGGTTTCTTCCATCGTGTGACGCTCAAAAGCCAGTGCTTCGCCTTTGGTGGCGAATTGTTTACGCACACGACGCCCACTACGTCCGGCGGGGTAACATTCGCAAAGCCATTTTCCTGTGGTGAGTTTTCGTACAGCCATAAAAAATGCCCTCCAATAGAGAGCATTTTTACTGTATGCATAACCAGTGTCAATGTATGTTTATGTATTTTATATACATCACTTATTTAATCGGAGGATTTTTCTGAATGAGAAGGTTTGATTTTTTCTTTCGCGGTAGACCATAGCGTTTGGAAACTTGGCGGATAATCCATTTGATCAGAAAAAGCAGAATCTCCAGACATGTTCCAGTCCTTAAATACCTGAATAGCATCTTCTTTGGTCGCAGTCGAACCGTAAATTTGTAGGAAGACTTGACCAAACATTAAGGCATGCCTTCTGTCTTTTCTGCGAATGGACTCATGAGTATACTTTTTGGAGATACTCAGACAGATATAAGAAAGCCATGATAAAATGGAAATTCCAATCAGGCCTCTGGTGAATAGATAAAATAGTTCAAATCCTTTAGCATTTATGAAATCAGTAACAAAATATAATGATATGAACGAAAAAATGACAGCGGAAAGACCGGCTATTGCACCAGCAATAGCCCATGTTTTGGCGAGTGAAATAAAGTGATCATCATCATCACCTAAATCATCTTTTACACTATTGACATATTCGGGAATTTTTTGATCAATTCTCTCTTGATGTGCTCGACTGGTTAATTCGTTATTTGAAGCCTCTAACTCTTTTATCCTAGAAAAAGTTTGCTCAAGTAAAGATTCTTTTTCTATGTTTAAATTTTCTAACTCTTTGTTTTTTAATGATAATGAGGTGTTGCTTTCTTGCAAATCAGATAAGCGAGCTGTATAAAAACGTAATAAGCTTCTGAATTCATTATTATCTTTTTTTAACACGTTAAGTTGTAATTCAATATCTTCGTCGCTAAAGCCGACTCTATCTAAGTTTTGGAGATGGCGTCTATATTGATCCTTGAATTCTTCAATTTCACCATTTTTCAACAAGTTCTTTAGATATGTGCGTTCATGTTCAGGAAGTGGAATAGAATCATCATGTATAAAATCAACGTATTTTTTAAACTCTGATTTGGTGATGCTGTTTTGTATTGTTTCTTTTTTGTGTTCTTTAGAGTCCATGATAAGTCCAAATTAAATGTTTTTAATGAAAGCACAGTGGCATTTTGCTAAAAGTTTTATATTCTCAATGTCACATATGAAATCAGCATGAGTAGATATTACTTTAACTTTTCCTACGGGTATGCGGACCAATGTTCTAATGTTTATTTTGCCTTCAATTTCTACTAACCATTCACCATCAGATATTTCTTTATATCCATAGTCTACTACGAAAACATTTTCGCTATCGATCACAACCTGCGGATTTATAAGGTTGTGTGGTATTAAAGATTTATCAAAGTGGATATAGTCCGCATCTATTAACTTACCATTTATTAGCTTATATGCTAATAACTTTGCTACATCAGTATTTACATCGTTCGATTTTGAGCCTTTTCCAGTAACGAGCCAATCTAGTGATATACCAGTTTCAAGTGCGCATTGGATAATCCAATCGGCTGGAAATGTATCCCTCATATAACGATTAGCTAGTGTGCTTTTTGAAATACCCAAATGATCAGCTAAAGCTTGTCTTGTCTTAAATCCATAGGCTGCAACGATTCGCTCTATTGCTGCTTTTCCGTTTTGATTTATAGTAACAGTGTTCTCATTTGGGTTTTTAGGTTCTCTGTTGAGGTGCCGAGATTCACTGTTACAATTGTCGTGACTTTTATCTGCAAAGCTTTCCATTTCGGTATCAGTACCAAATGCTAACCACTCAATCGATACACCAGTTTCCATACTACAGATAACAACCCAGTCAGCTGGGAAAGTGTCACGCGCATACCTGTTCGCCATTGTGCTCTGTGATATCCCCAGATGATTGCAGAATGCTTGGCGTGAAGAAAAACCATACGCTTCTAATATCCGCTCGATGACTGCTTGCCCTCCGCGATTCTGCATGATTAAGGATTTCTTTTTTTCGTCCACATGGCGAAATGTGATTTCGTGTGTTGACATAACCGAATTGCGATCCTATTCTCCGAAATGTGAAGTTTAAGTCACGATTAAAACTGACTCACCACAAGCCAATAGGAGATGTTGCATCATGACCCCTAACATTTCAATAACTCTGAATACGCCACATGTCACAATCGAGCGTTATAGCGAACTTACTGGTCTTTCAATCGACACAATCAACGATATGCTGGCAGATGGTCGCATCCCTCGGCATCGTCTTCGTAAAGACAAAAAAAGAGAAAAGGTAATGATCAACCTTGCTGCTCTTACCGTTGATGCACTTACTGATTGCAATGTTGTGTTCAACTAGTTCCATTTTGGGATACATCAGGGGTGTCGACTATGTTTGATTACCAAGTTTCCAAACATCCACATTTTGATGAAGCCTGTCGTGCATTCGCACTGCGCCACAACCTGGTGCAACTGGCAGAACGTGCAGGCATGAATGTGCAGATTCTGCGGAACAAGCTGAACCCAGCTCAACCTCATTTATTAACCGCACCAGAAATCTGGTTGCTTACCGATCTGACTGAAGATTCAACGCTAGTAGATGGTTTTCTGGCTCAGATTCACTGCCTGCCATGCGTACCGATTAATGAGGTGGCAAAAGAGAAACTGCCACATTACGTCATGAGTGCAACCGCAGAGATCGGGCGTGTTGCTGCAGGTGCGGTATCTGGCGATGTAAAAACCAGTGCAGGTCGTCGTGATGCTATCAGCAGCATTAACTCTGTTACACGACTGATGGCGTTAGCTGCTGTTTCATTGCAGGCCCGTTTACAGGTTAATCCTGCGATGGCAAGTGCAGTTGATACTGTAACTGGCCTCGGTGCTTCATTCGGTTTGCTGTGAGGTGCTTATGCTGACGAAAGAACCATCATTTGCATCGCTGCTGGTAAAACAAAGTCCGGCAATGCACTACGGTCACGGCTGGATCATGGGTGAGGATGGTAAACGCTGGCATCCGTGCCGTTCACAAGATGAATTGCTGGCAGAACTATCTACGAAAAAACGGGGGAACAAATGGCTATTGAAGGCGCTGCGGCGACTGTTCCATTAAGCCCCGGTGAACGCCTGAATGGACTTAATCATATAGCGGAATTAAGGGCGAAAGTTTTTGGCCTGAATATTGAGTCAGAGCTTGAGCGGTTTATTAAAGATATGCGTGATCCACGGGATATCAATAACGAACAAAATAAACGAGCACTGGCTGCCATATTCTTTATGGCAAAAATTCCAGCTGAACGTCATAGCATCAGCATTAATGAGCTGACCACTGACGAAAAGCGGGAGCTGATTAAAGCAATGAATCATTTTCGTGCAGTGGTGAGCTTATTTCCCAGACGGCTAACCATGCCGAATTAACCAATTAATGAAAATCATGGCGTAAACCCGCCGGGCATCCCTTTATCTAAATTCAGGAGAATTGATTATGCGTAATATTGAAACCCTCACGACTAAAACCGGACCGGACGACGCAGGGCTTAATATTTTACTGACAGAGGCTCGTCTGGAAGAACGCCGGGCAAGGGCTGAAGCAATGGCTGCTCGCCTTGATAGCCTGGCGTGTCATATCACATCCAGCCAGCTAAACCACGTCGAAGCGGCAGAACTGCTGCGTGTAACTGCTGAAGCAATCCAGAACGAAGCGCAGGAGATCCACTAATGGCTGATGCAATGGATCTCGTACAGCAGCGCGTTGAAGAAGAACGCCAGCGCCATATTCGTGCTGCCCGTGCCAAAACACCGGGCGTGTCTCGTGTGCTTTGCATTGAGTGTGAAGCGCCAATTCCGCCAGCACGACGCCGCGCCATTCCGGGAGTGCAGCTTTGCATTACCTGCCAGGAAATCGCAGAGCTGAAAGGCAAACATTACAACGGAGGTGCTGTATGACAAGGGCAGTGCGTATCCATCAATTAAAAATTGCACCTAAGTATTTCAACGCTGTGGTTGCAGGTCAAAAGACGGCTGAACTTCGTAAAGACGATCGTGGCTATAAAGTTGGTGATGTTCTTTCTCTTTGCGAATGGAAGCATGGCGTATTTACGGGTAGGGAATGGGCCGCTGTTATCTCTCATGTGCTTCCGGTTAATGACGTCATGGCAGTTTCAGAACAATGGGTGATGCTATCAATTCGCCCATTAACCCCATTAGAAGCTTTAGGATATGTTATTGCAGGAGGTGCTGTATGAGCACCATCCTGAAATGGGCGGGTAATAAAACTGCCATTATGTCCGAACTGAAAAAACATCTTCCTGCTGGCCCGCGACTGGTTGAACCTTTCGCGGGTTCCTGTGCTGTGATGATGGAGACGGATTACCCCAGCTATCTTGTTGCGGATATTAATCCTGATTTAATCAACCTCTATAAAAAGGTTGCTGCTGATTGCGAGGCGTTTATATCTCGTGCCAGAGCTTTATTTGAGGAAGCAAACAGGGAGGTGGCTTATTACAACATAAGGCAGGAGTTTAATTACTCCACTGAAATTACTGATTTCATGAAAGCGGTATATTTCCTGTATCTCAATCGTCATGGTTACCGTGGGTTATGTCGCTATAACAAGAGTGGGCATTTCAACATCCCCTACGGTAATTATAAAAATCCGTATTTCCCTGAAAAAGAAATTCGCGCATTTGCAGAGAAAGCCCTGCGGGCAACCTTTATCTGCGCGAGTTTTGATGAAACGCTGGCGATGCTGCAGGTGGGAGATGTGGTGTATTGCGATCCGCCTTATGACGGCACGTTTTCCGGTTATCACACTGACGGCTTCACTGAAGATGACCAGTATCACCTGGCATCCGTTCTTGAACATCGATCATCTGAAGGTCATCCGGTCATTGTTTCTAACAGTGACACATCCCTAATTCGTTCGCTGTATCGCAATTTCACTCACCACTACATCAAGGCAAAACGCAGCATCGGCGTGTCGGCTGGCGAGAGTAAATCTGCAACAGAAATCATTGCTGTTTCCGGGCCGCGCTGCTGGGTGGGATTTGATCCTTCGCGTGGCGTGGATAGTTCTGCTGTGTACGAGGTGCGTGTATGAGTCATGACGATATGAGCAACTCTAGCGGCTTTAACGAGGCCGCTGCATCATTTTCATGGAACGGCCCGAAAAAGGCCATTAACCCTTATCTGGACCCGGCGGAAGTTGCGCCGGAGTCTGCACTTTCAAACCTGATCACTCTGTACGCTGCCGATAACGAGCAGGCACAACTGCGCCGCGAGGCACTGAGTGAGCAGGTCTGGGAGCGTTATTTCTTTAATGAATCCCGTGATCCTGTCCAGCGCGAAATGGAGCAGGATAAGCTCATTAGCCGGGCAAAGCTGGCGCATGAGCAGCAGCGTTTTAACCCGGACATGGTCATTCTGGCGGACGTCAACGCCCAGCCTTCCCATATCAGCAAGCCGCTGATGCAACGTATCGAATACTTCAGCAGCCTGGGCAGGCCAAAGGCTTATTCCCGCTATTTGCGTGAGACGATTAAGCCATGTCTGGAGCGACTGGATTGTGTACGCGACAGTCAGCTATCCGTTTCTTTCCGTTTTATGGCAAGCCATCAAGGGCTTGAGGGCCTGCTGATCCTGCCTGAAATGAGTCAGGATCAGGTAAAACGCCTGTCCACTCTGGTAGCAGCGCATATGAGCATGTGTCTTGAGGCCGCTTGTGGTGATTTGTACGCCACCGATGACGTTAAGCCAGAAGAAATCCGCAAGACATGGGAAAAGGTGGCAGCGGAAACCCTGCGTCTGGATGTTATCCCGCCTGCATTTGAGAAACTTCGTCGGAAAAGAAACCGCCGCAAACCTGTGCCCTATGAACTCATACCGGGTTCGCTGGCACGTATGCTTTGCGCCGACTGGTGGTATCGAAAATTGTGGAAGATGCGTTGCGAATGGCGGGAAGAGCAGTTGCGTGCTGCCTGTCTGGTCAGCAAAAAAGCATCCCCCTATGTTAGCTATGAAGCAGTGACACATAAACGTGAGCAGCGCCGCAAGTCGCTGGAGTTTTTCCGTTCTCATGAACTGGTGAACGAAGACGGAGACACGCTGGATATGGAGGATGTGGTAAACGCCAGCAGCAGCAACCCGGCGCATCGCCGCAATGAGATGATGGCCTGTGTTAAAGGTCTGGAGCTTATCGCGGAAATGCGTGGTGACTGCGCCGTTTTTTACACTATCACCTGTCCGTCACGTTTCCATTCCACGCTCAACAACGGCAGACCCAACCCGACCTGGACAAATGCGACGGTAAGACAAAGCAGCGATTATCTGGTCGGCATGTTTGCTGCATTTCGTAAGGCTATGCACAAAGCCGGGTTGCGCTGGTATGGCGTGCGGGTGGCTGAGCCGCACCATGACGGTACTGTGCACTGGCATCTCATGTGTTTCATGCGCAAAAAAGACCGCCGCGCCATTACTGCATTGTTGCGTAAGTTTGCTATCCGTGAAGACCGCGAGGAACTGGGCAATAACACGGGTCCACGCTTTAAGTCTGAGCTGATAAACCCGCGCAAAGGAACGCCGACAAGCTACATCGCGAAATACATCAGTAAGAACATTGACGGACGTGGTCTGGCTGGCGAGATCAGCAAGGAAACGGGTAAATCCCTGCGTGATAACGCCGAATACGTTAATGCCTGGGCGTCTCTGCATCGTGTTCAGCAGTTCCGCTTCTTTGGTATTCCGGGGCGTCAGGCGTACCGTGAACTTCGCTTGCTGGCTGGTCAGGCGGCAAGGCAACAGGGTGACAAAAAAGCAAGTACGCCGGTACTGGATGACCCGCGCCTTGATGCCATCCTGGCTGCCGCTGATGCTGGCTGTTTTGCCACCTACATCATGAAGCAGGGCGGCGTACTGGTTCCCCGCAAATATCACCTTATCAGAACAGCTTATGAAATTAACGAAGAGCCGACCGCTTATGGCGATCACGGTATTCGTATTTATGGCATCTGGTCACCCATTGTACAGGGCAAGATCTGCACTCATGCAATGAAATGGAAAATGGTTCGTAAGGCCGTTGACGTTCAGGAGGCGGCAGCCGACCAGGGCGCTTGCGCCCCTTGGACTCGTGGCAATAACTGTCCCCTTGCTGAAAATTTGTACCAACAAGGGAAAGACAAATCAGCTGATGGAGATACCAGAACGGATATCACCCGCATGGATGACAAGGAGTTGCACGATTACCTGCACAGTATGAGCAAAAAAGAGCGCCGGGAACTGGCTGCAAGGTTACGCCTGGTGAAACCGAAACGGCGTAAAGACTACAAACAGCGAATTACAGACCATCAGCGACAGCAGCTCGTCTATGAACTGGAGTCCAGAGGATTTAATGGCAGCGAGAAAGAGGTCGATTTACTCCTTCGCGGCGGCAGTATTCCGTCAGGAGCAGGCCTGCGTATCTTCTATCGGAACCAGCGTTTGCAGGAAGATGATAAGTGGCGAAACCTGTATTAATTACGCGGGTTAACAATTCGTGCTCTTAATAATACCAGGCATATCAGGCTGATGAACGTAAAAAAACGTTTTACATCAGTAAGATTATTATATACTGTAAATATAAACAGTGGTTATGTGTACAGTATTGCTTGTGGTGTCATAGGAGGAAAGATGCAGGACTATTTTTTGGAGTCTTTGAAGCTCCAGCGCATTGATTTTTTTCTTAAGCTTGTAGCGGCTAGTGAGTGTAGTGATGAAGAGAAGGGGCTGGCTTTGCAGTGGGTTTCTGAACTGACAGATGAACTCATGGCAAAAATCAGAAGCCACGAATACAACCGCTCAATGGATGTCATCAGCTGAGGGGACTTTTATGCGCATTGAAATAATGATCGATAAAGAGCAGAAGATTAGCCAGTCTACCCTGGACGCCCTTGAATCCGAGCTTTACCGCAATCTGCGCCCCCTGTATCCCAAAACGGTAATTCGTATCCGTAAAGGTAGCTCTAACGGTGTGGAACTGACCGGACTGCAACTGGACGAAGAAAGGAAGCAAGTGATGAAAATTATGCAGAAGGTGTGGGAAGACGACAGCTGGCTGCATTAAGAAACGTTGCTGGCGTCTGAACTTGCTTCTGGCGTCAGCAAGGTTGAACAACGAGCTGTGCGAGGCGTTAGTGTCAATTTGTTACCTTAACCACGATATATGCCAGGAAATTAACAGTTCTTAAGAAACCGCTTGCATGATCGAGCGCATTGAACTTAAGTTTAAGTAACGAAATCAACAGATGATATTGTTGTCTAAATTTTAAAGATAATCTGTTGAGGTTGTAGGCGTCGGAGTGTAGACTTCCGCGCCATGTAAAAAGGGGGAGTTATGTCAAGCATCGCCGCATTTAGCCTGGGTAACCCAGTTGAACGTCTGGCAAGGGTTCTTAAAGAGAACCAGGACAAACTCAATCTTAGTAAAGATGGTTTTGTGTCCGTAGACTTGTCTAACAAAAGAGCAATGGATGCCATCAAGGCACAGATGGATAAGCTTGAAGGCATCAAAACGAGCACTGTAAAAGAGAAAACTAATAGAACCAGATAATGGCAACATTACTTTTAGCAGTGATTTTGGTTAGTGGTTTTATTTATGTAAACCTATCACTTTCAACAAGATACCGATATAAGCGTTCCAACGGCTGGGACGCTTATTTTTTTGTGGCTGCCTGGGGTATCGTTTTTTTTCTCCTTGGCGGTTTTTTCACCTTTATTTTGAACGTCAGCGGAGGGTTTCGTTGGCTGGCTAATGCCTTGAATCTAACACCTGACAGTTTTAATGGCATGTTGTCTTCATCGAAAGACAAACTTCAAAGAATAAATGAAATCAAACAGATAGCATGGGTTATGATTTCAATTGTCCTCGCTGCGATTTCAGGTTTTGGAAATAAGTTACGCACATCACGTGGAGATCGTCGCTGGGATGCCTTAGCTAAAGCTGTGGGTAATAACGCTTTCGAATCATTACTCATGGAAGCGTCCGCAAGACAGTTTCCGATCATAGCAACTCTGTCGTCTCGCAAAATCTATGTTGGTCTTGTTACTTGTCCGGCGTTAGAAAACGGGCTTTCAGAGCACCTTGAACTTCTCCCGATGTTAAGCGGATATCGGGATAAAGATGATCTAACGATTAGTATCACGACTAACTATCACCAACATTATCTTGATAGTGGTGTGATAAGTGGAATGTCTCGGCTTAATATCGAAGATTTCCGTGTGCTCATACCAAAAGATGAGGTTGAAACAATTTCGTTTTTTGATACTGAGACATATAACAAATTTAAAGAAAATGAAGCCAGGGATAGAAAGAGCTGTCGAAAGATTGGTAGTAAAAGTGCATCTTCGCGCAGCAAGCGTGCAGCAGATGCTGAGTCAAATGATCGTGCATGACTATGCTGCATGAGATCGCATGATCGTTTGAGGATCGTTTTTGCTAAGGCCCGCCAGAACTGGCGGGCTTTTGCGTAGATCATGCACCTGCATGAAAACTACTACATAAAGCGGGCAGGCGTGGCGGGGATACGAGCGCGCGCTGCTATATTGCGTAGAGCCTTTACGTAAGCATTAGTAATGTTGACTCAGATAGAAAACGAATCGAACATTGAACGCTATTAAATGAATAAATGTGTGAAAGAAGAAACTACTATCAATTGCGTTCTCCTGTGTGAAAAGGTTAAAATTTAAAAAATTAAAATTTCATCCTGACAGATTAATTTAAAAGGGCATTCATATGAATGAAGAATTTCAAAAAACGATTAACTCATTATATAGCTTAAAAAAAGCTGTTGAAAAAGTGGCTACTGACGAAACTAACCTTTCGGATGTGAAAGGTGTTAAAGCTCCTGCTTTATATCCTGTTGATTTTCTAGATATGATTGGTTTTATAATAAGAAAAATAGAAAAATATGGTGAAGTGGAATTAACGGATGATGAGATTTCTGAACTGAGTTTTTTACCGATTAGAATTGATAATATTAAAGAAAATATAGTTCCACATCTCTTTGGAAATAACTCGTCTGATGCTATTTCATCATTTGTTGAAACTATTGCGTTTATTACTCAGTATTTAGATGACATTTTCTCTTTAGAACGACTGGATAATGCTAATCTTCTGCCGAGAAATATGACAAGAAAAATAAAAAGCATGGAGGCTAGGTTAAATAAAGCAGCCCCTGATATAGAATCATTGGAAAATAAGATAAATAAAATAAATGATGCTCATGTTGCGGCTGAAAACATTCCTATCGATTTGGAGGAATTACGCTCTTATAATAAAGAAGCTATGGAGTTAAAAGAAAAGATTAATAAATCAATGTTTAATCTTAGTGTCTTAGAAGAAAAAGGACGTGATATTTTAGATAAAATGACACAACAAAATGTCGAAGCAGCAAAATATCTAGAAATGTGTGAGCAGGCTATTAGAGCATCGACATCTAAAGGTTTAGCCGGTGCTTTTGAAATCAAGGCTAATAAATTAAATAATAGTATCCAACTATGGGTTTTGGGATTGGCAAGTGCACTGGCGACGGGGGGGTACGTGGGTTTTGAAAGGCTCAAGGTTTTATCTGATGTGCTAAACAATGCAAATCCAAATGCAGTAGTTATTGTTACTCAGTTACTTCTTTCAGTGTTCAGTATAGGAGCTCCGTTATGGTTTGCATGGCTCTCTACAAAACAAATAAATCAAAGATTTAAATTGGCAGAGGATTATGCTTTTAAGGCTTCAGTAGCGAAGGCTTACGAAGGCTATCGAAATGAAGCAAGTAAGGTATCTAATGGAGAATTTGAAAGGCGTTTATTTGATTCGGCATTGAGTCGTCTCGAAGAAGCACCTTTGCGCTTTGTGAAGGATGATGACCATGCAACCCCTTGGAATGAGTTGTTAAATTCAAAAGCATTCAATAAGTTCCTTGACGCTTCTGTTGAAAATGTGAATTTTGTTAAAGGGATTATTAGCAAGAAAACAGGTGGGGCGAGAATGGCTAGTAATGATTCAGCTATTATTCCAGAAAAAAAAGTTGAATGACAGAAGGATAATAATTAAGGGATGTCAGTCAACATGGTAATTTCTTGGTGTTGATTGTTTTATTTATCAAAAACATTTTAAGTTAGTCTGATCTTCGCGTTCGGTAGGATCAGACTACTAAATTAACGATATGATTTCATTGATTACGAATGGTTAATTAAGTTGTAGGGATAGTAATCGAAAGATTACTATCTTCAATACCTAGTTTATAAGGCTCAAACATAATTACTTTTTCTCCAAGCCACTCGTTAAGCTCTGTCATTCGTTTTTGTAGCGGGGTCAACTCATTGCGCACAAAGACTTTACTAGCTTTACCTGCATCTCCAAAACCGCCGATGTTCTGGGGAATTATCCCCATCATTTGCGGCGGTACGCGGTGTGCCGCCATCATGTCATCCCGACTCACGTTTTTGATGTTCAAAAACTCATCCTTCGCCGCCACCTCTGACAACGGGATGATCTGAAGCCCGTCCTTTTTGCCGTTAGGCGAGTACATAAACAGGTTGCGGAAGTTGCCAGGGCCTTTGGCGCTTTTCATCGCATTGCGGAGGTTGTTCACATCCTCCTGGTTCTGCGCGGCATCGGTCATGTACATGATGAAGCCTGCATGACTGCCGTTAATGTAATACTTCCGGCGGAACAGCGTGGCGGACTCGTTGAGCAGGGCTGACGGAATGGCAGAAAGATAACCGGGCAGGCCGTAGATCTCCTGGTTGATGTCCGGTTCCATCAGATGAAAGATGCTGCCTTTCGTGAACTGATATGGCTGCGTGGTCATACCGTATTGCACAAACCAGTAGGTATCCAGGTCTAACCCGCGTCGGGTGTATTTTGCCAGGGCAGGTTCAAGGGCGATAACTTCACCGAAGCGGTTCGTGCGTTTCTCCAGGTAGGCGTTACCAAATACCAGATAGTCCTGCACAAAACGTGAAAAAGCCTGCTGGCTGAGCAGCGGGTGAGGGATGTAGGTACTGGTCAGAATGTTGCATTTTACTGCAATCGGGGAGCTGTGATGCACGGCAGCGCGGAAGGTGCGTGCCAGTCCGTCAAAACTGACGGGTGGCTCATACCAGCGATCCGTCTGTACGCATTCCACATAGTCCAGCAGTTCGCGGCGGTCCAGTACAGGAATGGGATCACCAAAGCTGAAAGCTTCGGCTGAAGTTTGATTTTTATGCTGGCTCTGTTTCGTCGCCGCAGCGCGGTTTTTCTTACTCTTTCCCATCAAAAAATCTCCACAATATTGCTGGTATTGGCGGACTCGCCCTGCAGCGGTTCGTTAAACAGTGCGTGCATTGTTGCCCAGGCCAGATCGGCGTGGCTGGCTTCTTCGCTGCGGCTGGCTTCATAGGTCGGGCGGTTGCCGCTGGCGGTGGTGGCGCGACGGATAGCCATGAATGACTGCGCAATGTCGGTGTGCCCGGCGTCAAACTCCAGACGGCGGTGGCTGATAATGTCGTAGGCCTTGAGTACCAGGGCGTTTTTAACGTTGGGGTTGTAGACAAACTCCCGGACGGCAGGAAAAAACGCTTTCACGTTCTCGTAAACCCCGTGACCAACGCCGGTTGAGTCGATACCGATATAGGTCACGTTGTACTGTTCGGTCAGTTTTTTGATGGCGTCAGCCTGGGCGCGGAAGTCCATCCCGCGCCACTGGTGACGCTCAAGAATGCGGAACTTACCACCCGGCACGGCTGGCGGTGCCACCACCACGCATCCGGCGCTGTCGCCGTTTTGCGTGCCTTTTGCCGGGTCATAACCGATCCACACTTCGCGCCAGCCAAACGGGCGCAGCGCCAGTGCATGAAAGTCGGTCCAGACTTCCCAACTGTCCACCATGCACGCCTGCAGCTCGCTGAGCGGAAACACGGACGCGAGATCGTCCACAAACTCGCACATCAGCAGGTTCTGGTATTCGTCCGGGCTGTACTCCATGCGTAGCTGGTCGAGGTCGAACAGGTTACAGCCGCCGCGCACCGCATCTTCCACGGTGACTATCTGGCGGTATTGCCCGTCTGCGCACAGCAGGCCGGGGGCCAGATTGCTGTGGGACAGGTCGATGTCCACCTTATCGGCTTTGTTGCGCCCACGGTTGAACAGCGCACCGGACCAGAACGGATAAGCACTGTGTGTCAGACTGGATGGCGTGGAAAAATAGGTTTGTCGCCATTTTTTGTGAATAGCCATACCGGAAGCCACTTTGCGCAGCTCCTGGAATTTTGGTATCCAGAAATATTCATCCAGATACAGGTTGCCGTGATAACTCTGGGCCGTGCGGGCATTGGTGCCGAGGAAATACAGTGTGGCCCCGTTGGGAAGCACCATCGGATCGCCTTTCAGCTCCACCTCTACTTCTTTGGCAAAGTCGATGATGTACTGTTTGAATACGTGGGCCTGTGCCTTACTGGCAGAAAGGAAAATCTGGTTACGTCCGGTCAGCAGGGCGTCAATCAGGGCTTCACGGGCAAAATAGAAGGTCGCGCCGATCTGGCGTGACTTCAGCAGGTTGCGGATGCGGTTGGTTTTTCCGGCTTCCCACCAGTGGCGCTGGTAGTTGAACATGGAGGAATGGAAGATTTCTTCCAGCTTCTCAATCTGTTCATCGGTGAAAACATTCTTTTCCGGCTGACGGCGTGGGCCTTTGTTGCGGTTGGCGACGTTAGGGTTTAAGTCGGCTTCGTTGCCACCATTGTTAAACTTGCCGATCCGCGCGTGGCGTTCCGACTGGCGCGCCAGCAGGTCAATCTCTTTGAAATCTTTCCCTTCTTTGTGCTCCTTCATAATGAGCTGGCAATAGCGTGCGGCGGTGGTGAGCTGCATCTGATCCAGCGGCCCATAATCACCCCACTTGTCGCGTTTTTTCCAGCTGTGAACAGTTGCAACTTTCTCGCCCAGCATTTCAGCAATGCGGGCTACGCGGTATCCCTGAAAGTACAGCAGCATGGCCTGCCGACGGGGATCGAGATCTGCGGGTGTCAGTGTGGTGTTCATGGCACAAACCTACAGCCTTGAATGAAGGCTTTCCCCGCCTGCGGTTTGTGTGGTTGTCGGTACAAATACCGCGCATTGTTTCACTGCCCCCATCACCGCAACCATAAGGCTCCAGTAAGTTTTTTCTAACGGAGCACGGCTCATGACAGTGAAAGCAAAGCGTTTTCGCATCGGGGTGGAAGGTGCCACTACCGACGGACGCGAAATCCAGCGTGAATGGTTGGAACAGATGGCAGCCAGCTACAACCCGGCGGTGTATACCGCGCTGATTAACCTTGAGCACATCAAGTCTTATCTGCCGGACAGCACCTTTAACCGCTACGGCAAGGTGACGGCGCTGTTTGCTGAAGAAATCACGGAAGGTCCGCTGGCAGGCAAGATGGCGCTGTATGCCGACGTTGAGCCAACGGAGTCCCTGGTGGAACTGGTGAAAAAAGGCCAGAAATTATTCACCTCTATGGAAGTCAGCCCGAAGTTCGCTGATACGGGCAAAGCCTACCTGGTTGGCCTGGCTGCCACTGATGATCCTGCCAGTCTGGGTACGGAAATGCTGACATTCAGCGCCAGTGCAGCCCATAACCCGCTGGCAAACCGCAAGCAGAATCCCGCCAATCTTTTTACCGCTGCAGAGGAAACGGTGATCGAACTGGAAGAAGTCCAGGATGACAAACCGTCCCTGTTTGCCCGCGTCACGGCGTTGTTTACCAAAAAAGAGCAGTCCGATGACGCCCGGTTCGCTGATGTGCATAAGGCCGTGGAGCTGGTCGCCACTGAGCAGCAGAACCTGAGCGCACGCACCGAAAAATCCCTGTCTGAGCAGGAAGAACGCCTGTCTGAACTGGAGACTGCTCTGCAGGAGCAGCAAACCGCCTTTAACGAACTGGTGAATAAGTTGAGTCATGAAGACAGCCGCCAGGACTACCGCCAGCGTGCAACAGGCGGTAACGCCCCCGCTGACACTCTGACCAATTGCTGATGGAGCACAAAACCTGATGAAGAAGAATACCCGCTTTGCTTTTAACGCTTACCTGCAGCAGCTGGCGCGTCTGAACGGTGTGGCAGTTGAAGAACTGTCCAGCAAGTTCACCGTGGAGCCGTCTGTACAGCAGACGCTGGAAGACCAGATCCAGCAGTCTGCCGCTTTCCTGACGCTGATTAACGTCACGCCAGTGACTGAGCAGTCCGGTCAGCTGCTGGGGTTGGGTGTTGGTAGCACCATTGCCGGAACCACTGACACCACCGCGAAAGAGCGTGAACCTGTCGATCCTACGCTGATGGTCGATGTGGAATACAAATGCGAGCAGACCAACTTTGACACGGTACTGACCTACGCGAAGCTGGACCTGTGGGCGAAGTTTCAGGATTTCCAGGTGCGTATCCGTGACGCCATCGTGAAACGTCAGGCACTGGACCGCATCATGATCGGCTTTAACGGCGTGAAGCGTGCGAAAACCTCCAACCGTAGCGAAAACCCGCTGCTGCAGGATGTGAACAAAGGCTGGCTGCAGAAAATCCGTGAGGATGCACCGGATCATGTCATGGGCAGCACCACCACGGGCGGTGAAACCACACCGGGCGCGGTGAAAGTCGGGAAAGGTGGCGAATATGCCAACCTGGACGCCGTGGTGATGGATGCCGTCAATGAGCTTATCGACGTGGTCTACCAGGACGATGACGATCTGGTGGTGATTTGCGGCCGTGAACTGCTGTCTGACAAGTATTTCCCGCTGGTCAACAAAGAGCAGGAAAACAGTGAAAAACTGGCTGCCGATATGATCATCAGTCAGAAGCGCATGGGGGGCCTGCAGGCCGTGCGTGCGCCGTTTTTCCCGCCGAATGCGCTGCTGATCACCCGTCTGGACAACCTGTCCATCTACTGGCAGGAAGACACCCGCCGCCGTTCAGTTATCGACAACCCGAAACGTGACCGGATTGAAAACTTTGAATCCGTTAACGAAGCCTATGTGGTTGAGGACTACCGCTGCGCAGCACTGGTGGAAAACATCCAGATTGGCGACTTCAGCGCCGTCGCAGTAGAAACCGGAGCGTAATCCATGAGCCTGAGTCCCGCACGGCAGCATCGCCTGCGCGTTCAGGCTGAACAGGCCGCCCGCGAGGGCGGCAGCGTTCGCCACGCGTCGGGCTATGACCTGATGCTGCTGCAACTGGCGGAAGACCGCCGCCGTCTCAAGGGCGTTCAGTCCACGGTCAAAAAAGCGGAAATCAAGGTGGAGCTGCTGCCGAAGTACGCCGCCTGGGCTGAGGGTGTACTGGCTGCCGGAGGCGCTCAACAGGATGACGTGCTGATGTACGTGATGCTGTGGCGCATTGATGCCGGAGATTATGCCGGGGCGCTGGAGATCGGGCGTCATGCCCTGCGTCATGGCTGGGTGATGCCGCTGGGTAACCGCAACGTGCAGACCGTGCTGGCAGAGGAAATGGCAGACGCTGCGCAGAGCGCAATGCTTGCCACTACCGGCTTTGATGCCGATCTGTTGCTGCAGACGCTGGAGCTGACAGACGGTCTGGATATGCCGGACCAGTCACGGGCGCGTCTGCATAAAGCGATTGGCACTGTCCTGAGTGAAAGTAATCCGGCTTCCGCCCTTAATCATCTCAACCATGCGTTACAGCTCGATCCCCGCTGTGGCGTGAAAAAAGACAAACAGCAGCTGGAGCGCAGATTGCGCAATGACAGTCGCTGACAGAACGTGCCCCCGCGCACGGGCGGCACGGGGTGGCGAAAGGCACCGCCACATCAAAACCTCGTCCACCGCCCTCTATTTCAGGAGAAAGCAGCATGAAGTTTGTTGCGCCAGAACAGGCACCGGAACAGGCGGAAATCATCAGAAATACGCCGTTCTGGCCTGATGTGGACCTGTCGGAGTTTCGCAGCGTGATGCGCACTGACGGCACGGTGACGCAGCCGCGTTTAAAGCAGGTTGCCCTGTCGGCAATTTCGGAGGTCAACGCAGAGCTGTATGAGTTTCGCAGACGCCAGCAGATGCTGGGGTATGCCTCGCTGGCAGAAGTTCCGGCGGAACAGCTGGACGGCAAAAGTGAGCGCATTCAGCACTATTTCAACGCGGTTTACTGCTGGGCACGCGCCATGCTCAATGAGCGTTATCAGGACTATGACGCCACAGCGTCTGGTGTGAAGCGAGGCGAGGAACTGGCGGAAGCAAGCGGTGATTTGTGGCGTGACGCCCGCTGGGCCATCAGCCGGGTGCAGGATGCGCCGCACTGCACAGTGGAGCTTATCTGATGAAAGTGCGTGCGTATCAGTATGACACGGTGGACGCGCTTTGCTGGCGTCATTACGGGCGCACGCAGGGTGTCACGGAGCAGGTACTGAAGGCAAATCCGGGGCTTGCCGAATACGGCCCCTTTTTACCTCACGGGCTGCAGGTGGAGCTGCCGGACATACCGACAACCACCACCGTGCAGACCGTCCAGCTATGGGACTGAATTATGACGCTTGAGCGAATCAGCGCCTTTATCACGTACTGCATCGCCGTTGTCCTGGCCTGGCTGGGCGATTTGTCCATCAAGGATGCCTCAACGCTGGGCGGCCTGATGATTGGTGTGCTGATGCTGGCTATCAACTGGTACTACAAACACAAAGCCTACCAGCTTCTGCGCGACGGGCAGATCTCGCGGGAGGACTATGAATCCATCAATCGTTAAACGCTGCCTTGTCGGGACCGTGCTGGCTATTGCTGCCACGCTGCCGGGTTTTCAGCAGCTTCACACCTCCGTGGAGGGGCTGAAACTGATTGCCGATTACGAAGGCTGTCGTCTGCAGCCGTATCAGTGCAGCGCGGGTGTATGGACTGACGGCATTGGTAATACATCTGGCGTCATTCCCGGCAAAACCATTACGGAACGACAGGCAGCAGAAGGGCTTATCTCCAACGTGCTGCGTGTGGAGCGGTCACTGGAAAGGTGTGTGAAGCAACAGCCACCGCAGAAAGTGTATGACGCGGTGGTGTCATTTGCCTTCAACGTGGGGACAGGTAATGCCTGCAGCTCCACGCTGGTGAAATTACTCAATCAGCGGCGCTGGGCGGATGCGTGCCGACAGTTGCCGCGCTGGGTTTATGTGAAAGGTGTGTTTAATCAGGGGCTGGATAACCGCCGTGCGCGGGAGATGGCCTGGTGCTTACAGGGAGCAAACTGAAATGAAAAAGAAATTAATCAGCGGGCTGTTTCTGATGTTATGGATGGCGCTGTTAATCGAAGCAATGGTGTATCCGCAGGGGATTTTTCCGGTACTGGCAGCGTCCGGCGTTTGGGTAGCCTGTTTGCTGACATGGGCGGTAATTCCGGTAGCACTGGCTGCGTTAATTAAGAATGGCCCGCTCTGGCAGGAGTTGAGGGCATCTTTGCTGAAGACAATTACCCGAAAAGAAAACGTATTTATCAGCTGGATGATGCGATTGCTGATTGTCGTCAGTCTCGCCTGGACGGGGTGGGCTATTACCCTGGTCTTTTATCTACTGACCGTTATTGCCTTCTGGATCACCCGTAATCAGATGGCTCAACAGGTAGCAGCATGAACCGGTTGCTGCTGGTTGTGCTGGCGTTATTACTGGCGGCGCTGGGCTGGCAGACGTGGCGGCTGGCTGATGCCAGCCAGACCATCAGCACGCAGGCAGACGAGCTGCAGAGCAAAAGCCAGGCACTGGCAAAGAGCAACAGCCAGCTTATCAGCCTGTCCATTCTGACTGAAACCAATAACCGGGAGCAGGCGCGGCTCTATGCCGAAGCAGAACAGACCAGCGCGCTGCTGAGACAACGACAACACCGGATCGAGGAACTGAAACGTGAGAACGAGGATTTACGTCGCTGGGCTGATACTCCTTTGCCTGCTGACATTATCCGGCTGCGGGAACGTCCGGCACTCACCGGAGGTACGGCTTACCGTCAGTGGTTGTCCGCGAGTGACGCCGTGTCGGCTGGATCAGGCAACGCCGCGCACTAATGGTGATCTGAACGCGTTGCTGGATGAAACGGAGGCTGCCTGGGCGGTCTGTGCAGACAAAGTGGACATGATTATTGCGTGTCAGGAGCGAAACAGTGAACAAACCACAATCCCTGCGCCACGCCCTCAATAAAGCGGTGCCTTATGTCCGCAATAACCCGGACAAACTGCATCTGTTTGTGGATAACGGTTCGCTGGTTGCCACGGGGGCCAGCTCCATGTCGTGGGAGTACCGTTACACCCTGAACGCGGTGATTGAGGATTTCAGCGGCGACCAGAATCTGCTGATGGCCCCGGTTTTGCTGTGGCTGAGGGATAACCAGCCCGATGCCATCAATAACCCGGCGTTACGGGAAAAACTATTCACCTTTGAGGTGGATATTCTGCGCAACGATGTCTGTGATATCAGCCTGAACCTGCAACTGACGGAGCGTGTGCTGGTCAGCACTGACGGCAGTGTGTCGAGCGTTGAAGCTGTAGCGGAACCTGATGAACCTGAAGAAATGTGGACGGTGAAACGTGGCTGAACTGCAGAAAGTGGACGACTGGCTGAGTGCCTTGCTGGCGAATCTGGAACCAGCCGCAAGAAGCCGCATGATGCGCCAGCTGGCGCAGGAACTGCGCCGGACACAGCAGCAGAATATCAGAATGCAGCGCAATCCAGATGGCAGCAGTTATGAACCTCGACGGGTAACAGCACGCAGTAAAAAGGGGCGCATCAAACGTCAGATGTTTGCAAAGCTGCGCACCACAAAATACCTGAAAACTGCCGCCAGCGCCGACTCTGCCAGCGTACAGTTTGAAGGCAAGGTGCAGCGTATTGCCCGTGTTCACCATTACGGCCTGCGTGATCGCGTCAGTCGCAAAGGACCGGAGGTCCGTTACGCAGAGCGCCGCCTGCTGGGTGTAAATGATGATGTTGAGGCAATGACCCGCGACATGATTCTGCAATGGCTGGCGGGGTGATCTTTGTATCAGCACTGATACAAGTTGCAGCACTGCCGCCTTTCTTCCCCTGATGGCAACCTTTCCCTATGAACGCACAATTAACCGAAATCATGCGCCTTATCACCAACCTGATTCGCACAGGGGTAGTCACCGAAGTGGACAGGGAAAACTGGCTTTGCCGGGTGAAAACGGGCGAGCTTGAAACCAACTGGATTAGCTGGCTGACGCTGCGTGCCGGGAATGCCCGCACATGGTGGCGACCATCGGAAGGTGAGCAGGTGGTGCTGCTGAGTCTGGGCGGCAATCTGGAAACCGCCTTTGCGCTGCCCGCTGTCTATTCGAATCAGTTCGCACCACCGTCGACGTCGGCGGACGCCTGCGTGACAGAACATCCTGACGGTGGCTGGTTTGAATACGAACCCGCCACCGGGCGCTGGTATGTCAGGGGCATCAAATCAATGGTCATTGAGGCCGCTGACAACATCACCATGAAAACCAGTGAGTTTGTACTGGAGGCTGACCGCACGCGCATTAACAGCGAAGTGGTGATCAATGGTGGCGTTACCCAGGGCGGCGGAGCGATGAGTTCTAACGGGATCGTGGTTGATGCGCATCAGCATACTGGCGTCCTGAAAGGCGGCGATACAACCGGAGGCCCGGTATGACGCTTTATAGCGGGATGAACAATACCAGCGGTAAAGCCATTACTGATATTGACCATCTGCGTCAGTCGGTGCGGGACATTCTACTGACACCGCAGGGTAGCCGCATTGCCCGTCGTGAATATGGTTCCCTGCTGTCGACACTGATAGACCAGCCACAAAATCCGGCATTACGCCTGCAGGTCATGTCGGCAGTGTATGTGGCGCTGAGTCGCTGGGAGCCACGGCTGACGCTGGATTCCATCACCATTAAAAGCAATTTTGACGGTTCAATGGTGGTGGGGCTGACCGGGCGGCGTAATAACGGTGTGCCTGTTTCCCTTTCCGTATCAACAGGAGCAGAGAATGGCAGTGATTGACCTTTCGCAGTTGCCTGCGCCGCAGATTGTGGATGTGCCGGACTTTGAGACGCTGCTTGCCGAACGCAAGGCAGAATTTGTGGCGCTTCATCCGAAAGATGAGCAGGAAGCAGTAATGCGTACGCTGGAGCTTGAATCTGAACCCGTCACCAAATTGCTGCAGGAGAACGCTTACCGTGAGTTGCTTCTGCGCCAGCGCATTAACGAAGCCGCGCAGGCTGTGATGGTGGCTTACGCGATGGGCGGCGATCTTGACCAGCTCGCTGCCAACTACAACGTGACACGCCTGACGGTGACGCCTGCTGATAATGATGCTGTGCCGCCCGTTGCAGCTGTGATGGAAAGCGATGAAGCGTTACGCCTGCGTGTGCCTGCAGCCTTTGAAGGGCTTTCTGTTGCGGGGCCAACTGCAGCTTATGAATTTCATGCCCGAAGCGCCGACGGTCGGGTGGCGGATGCCAGTGCAACCAGCCCGGCACCTGCAGAGGTGGTACTGACTGTCCTGAGTCGTGAAGGCGACGGAACAGCAGAAAAAGACTTGCTGGATGTGGTGGAGAAAGCCCTGAACAGTGAGAACGTCCGCCCGGTGGCTGACCGTCTGACGGTTCGCAGCGCAGAAATCATCCCGTACCGTGTGGAAGCTACCATTTTTCTTTATCCGGGACCGGAAGCAGAGCCGGTAATGGCAGCGGCAAAAGTCAGCCTGCAGAGGTACATCGCCAGTCAGACGCGGCTGGGTCGGGATATTCGCCGTAGCGCCATTTTTGCCGCCCTGCATGTTGAGGGTGTGCAGCGTGTGGAACTGGCTTCTCCGCTGGCGGATGTGGTCCTGAACAAAACACAGGCGGCATCATGTACGCAGTGGAGCGTAACCAACGGAGGAACGGATGAATAGTCTGCTGCCACCGGGTTCAACGCCACTGGAGCGCCGACTGGCACAAACCTGCAGCGGGATTTCTGATTTGCAGGTGCCGCTACGTGACTTGTGGAATCCGGCGACCTGTCCGGTCAGTTTCCTGCCTTATCTCGCCTGGGCGTTCTCTGTGGATCGCTGGGACGAGGGCTGGACAGAAAGCGTCAAGCGCCAGGTGGTGAAGGATGCTTTTTATATTCATCAGCATAAAGGAACCACCAGTGCCGTGCGGCGGGTGGTGGAGCCGTTCGGCTTCCTGATCCGCATTATTGAGTGGTGGCAGACCGGAGAAACACCGGGCACGTTTCGCCTGGATATCGGCGTGCAGGACCAGGGCATCACTGAAGATACCTATCTGGAACTTGAGCGACTGATAAGCGATGCCAAACCATGTAGCCGTCACATGATCGGCATGTCTATCAATCTGCAGACCAGCGGCCCGCATTGGGTGGGAGCCGCCAGCTATCTTGGCGAAGAAATCACGATCTATCCGTATATCAACGAAACAATTATTTCCGGCGGCACCGCGCATGAAGGCGGGGCGGTCCATGTTATTGACACAATGAGAGTGAATCCATGAGCACAAAATTTTATACCCTGCTGACGGATATTGGCGCGGCGAAACTTGCCAGCGCCGCCGCGCTCGGTGTGCCTTTAAAAATTACCCATATGGCAGTCGGCGATGGCGGCGGAATATTGCCAACGCCGGACGCAAAGCAGACAGCACTGGTAAATGAGAAACGCCGGGCTGCGCTGAATATGCTCTATATCGACCCGCAGAACAGCAGCCAGATTATTGCCGAACAGGTGATCCCTGAAAATGAGGGCGGTTGGTGGATCCGTGAAGTGGGCCTGTTTGATGAGTCCGGGGCATTGATTGCCGTGGGTAACTGCCCGGAAAGCTATAAGCCGCAACTGGCTGAAGGCAGCGGGCGTACCCAGACCGTGCGCATGGTGCTGATTACCAGCAGCACGGACAATATCACCCTGAAAATCGACCCTGCCGTCGTGCTGGCAACCCGCAAGTATGTGGATGACAAGGTACTGGAGCTGAAGGTGTACGTGGATGACCTGATGGCAAAACATCTTATCGCACAGGACCCACATTCACAGTACGCGCCAAAAGCCAGCCCGACATTTAGCGGAACCCCCAAAGCGCCAACGCCAGCGGCGGGGAATAATACCACGCAGGTTGCGACCACTGCGTTTGTACAGGCGGCACTGACGGCCCTTATTAATGGTGCGCCAGCCACGCTGGACACGTTGAAAGAAATAGCCGCAGCCATTAACAATGATCCGAATTTCAGTACCACCATTAACAATGCGCTGGCACTGAAAGCACCGTTGTCGAGTCCGGCACTCACCGGAACGCCAACAGCCCCCACGGCGGCGCAGTCGGTCAACAATACACAGATTGCCACTACGGCTTTTGTGAAATCGGCGATTGCAGGAATGGTGGGTTCTGCACCTGCTGCACTGGATACACTGAACGAACTGGCGGCGGCACTGGGAAATGATCCGAACTTTGCCACGACAATGCTTAATGCGCTGGCAGGTAAACAACCGCTGGACAATACGCTTACCAATTTGAGTGGAAAGGATGTGGCTGGTCTTCTCGCATACCTTGGTTTGGGAGAAGGCTCAGCATTACCTGTTGGGGTGCCTGTTCCGTGGCCTTCAGCCACTCCGCCAACAGGCTGGCTGAAATGCAATGGTGCGGCTTTTTCTGCTGAAGAATACCCGGAACTGGCAAAGGCTTACCCGACAAATAAATTGCCTGATTTACGCGGTGAATTTATTCGTGGATGGGATGATGGGCGCGGGGTGGATGCGGGGCGAGCCTTGTTAAGTCTTCAGGATGACTCTTTTGAAGCTCACAGACATGAGTCCTTTTTTTACGCGGGTATTTCACGCAATGAAACACCATTAAAAAATCTTCCAAGTTCAGACGAGATGCTGACTTTAAGTTCCACAACTAATGCCTTGTCCCCGGACAGTATTGATGCCACCAATTCGTTAATTGGTAATGATGATTACAACTGTCTGATTGAAGGAAATAAAAATAACAAACGAACGGCAACGGGGTTGAGTACCAGTATTGTCGGTGCAGCAGAGACACGCCCACGTAATATTTCATTTAATTACATTGTGAGGGCTGCATGATGTATAACGCTATCTTAAATAATAAATTTATTGCCACAAAGGCAGGAGAGATTACCGTTTATAACTATGACAGTGAGACACGGGAGTATATTTCTGCATCAATTGAATATCTTGCTGTGGGTGTCGGTATCCCCGCATATTCCTGTTTAGATGCTCCTGGCACACATAAGGCTGGTTATGCAATCTGCCGTTCTGCAGATTTTAACTCATGGGAATATGTGCCAGACCATCGCGGTGAAATCGTCTTTAGCACCGAAACAGGAGAATCAAAAGAAATCACAGCTCCGGGTGATTACCCTGATAATACAACCACTATCGCCCCGTTAACACCATACGATAAATGGGATGGTGAGAAATGGGTGACGGATACCGAGGCACAGCATAGCGCCGCAGTAGATGCAGCAGAAGCACAACGCCAGTCGCTGATTGATACTGCAATGGCTTCCATCAGTCTGATTCAACTGAAATTACAGGCCGGACGGAATCTGACGCAGGCAGAAACCAGCCGACTTAACACGGTGCTGGATTACATTGACGCGGTGACGGCAACAGATACCAGCACCGCGCCTGATATTATTTGGCCTGTATTCCCTGAGACTGATTAACCTCAATTAGTATTGGTTCGCCTTTCTCATTAATTGTTAGCTCCATGCCCTGAGGAATTTCTGTCATAGTAAAAAACCAATTGTCCTCCGGTAATTCAATAGCCCCGGTCACGTCATGAAGACCGGGGATTACTTCAGTCAAAGTAACTGGATTAAACAGGCGCACAATAAACCCTCCAGGAAAAAGCATTTGATGATGGTCTGCCGTCGTACATCTGGCAGCGGGCATAAAAGCCGGTATTTGTTACCTGATCATCCACGATCATTGAAACGTGAACATTATTAGGTGTGCTCTCGTAATCCGTTCTTATTCTTTCCGCGATACTGATAAAACGTGAAAGTTTAGGCAGTGCAATTGGGTAAACAACTTTAGCCAGTCCATTATCATTAGATCCACCGGTTCCAAATACTTCTATTGCACCATCTGACCAGCGTATCCATGCACCATTGGCATTAGCTCCTCGCTGAATGACATATCTGGCTTCTCCCAAACCAACGTTT